>CAZJCH010000066.1:0-915 GCA_964544005.1 uncultured Papillibacter sp. | reverse complement strand
ACCCCGAGGTCGGCTTCAGAATAGCCAACGCGTCGCCGGAGCTGCGGCACCTGTCGGAATATATCCTGTGTCATCATGAACGATGGGATGGCAAGGGGTACCCCCAGGGACTGTCAGGAGAGGACATCCCGCTCGTATCGCGCATCATCGCCATCACAGACGCATTCGACGCTATGACACAGGACAGGCCTTACAGATCCGCATTGCCGGAAGATGAGGCTGCTGCAGAAATCAAAAACAACGCAGGTTCACAATTCGATCCGAATCTGGCGGAGCTTTTTATCAATAACGTTTTAAGCAAAAACCTCTGATTGATGTCGGAGGTTTTTACAATTATATGATATAATGCACATAATCCGCTAATTCGTATATTTCCGACAGGAGAAGCATATGGAGAAAGAAGTATTCCGACAGACCTGCAGCAAGGTGTTGAATAAGGATAAGCCTCTGTCCGGAGGGATCGGGACGCTGGGGGAAAAGACACTGCATTCTGTTTTAAAGCATTATCTTGAGCCGGATGACACACGCCATGAAGTAAAAATTGGGCGTTATGTGGCGGACATCGCTTCGAACGACGGCATTATCGAAATCCAGACACGGCAGTTCAGCGCGCTCCGTCAAAAGCTGGCATTTTTTCTGGAGCAGTCGGACGTCACGGTCGTTTACCCTGTTGCCGAGACGAAATGGCTTTTATGGATCGACGAGGCGACGGGAGAGGTCACAAAAAGGAGAAAATCCCCCAAAGTCGGCAAACCTTGCGAGGCTTTCTATGAGCTTTATCAAATCAGGAATTTGCTCAGCCATCCCAGGCTGAGGCTCTGTATCGTCCTGCTGGAGCTGGAGGAATACAGAACCCTGAACGGCTGGAGCAAAGACAAAAAGAAGGGCTCCACCCGGTACGACAGGATACCTGTC
>CAZJCH010000065.1:2562-9200 GCA_964544005.1 uncultured Papillibacter sp. | reverse complement strand
TTGATTTGTTGTGCTTATGGAGATACTCGACAGGGTCCTCAAGCGTAATGACATGGTACGGGTAACGCTGGTTGATGTTGTCGATCAAGGACGCCAGTGTGGTGGATTTGCCGCTACCAGTTGGCCCTGTGACAAGGACGAGACCCCGCCTTTTATCGGTGAGATTGATTACGCAATGGGGAACACCGAGATCCTCCGGCCGCGGAATCGTGAGGTTCAGAATGCGCACGGCGATCGCCGTACTGCCGCGCTGCCGGAAAACATTGACGCGGAACCGTCCCAGTCCGTGAACCGAATAGGCCATGTCCACCTCGCCCTTTTCCTTGAAAACCTGCAGCTGCTGCTTTTCAAGGAAGGCCTCGGCGATGACGTTGATAATATCCGGTGTGAGCCTTTCGTCTCCCATTCGGACAATCGCCCCGTCGATACGGCAACACGGTGGCAGACCCGCGCTGAAATGCACGTCGGAAGCGCGATCCTCAATCGCATCGCTGAGTATTTCAAAAAAGCTTTTCAAACTGAAATCCTCCCGGCATTAAACTTCTATATTATGAGCTAAACATCAAAGGAGACCTTCAGCATTTCGGAAACGGTGGTGACACCTTCCAGCACATATTGCCGCGCGCTCATGCGCAGCGTGCTCATGCCTTCGCCGAGGGCAACGTCCTTGATCTGCTCCGTGGATCCCTTTCTGGTGATTATGTTCTTCATCGCCGGCGAGACCTCCATAATCTCATATACGCCGATACGCCCGTAGTATCCGGTCTCTGAGCACAGGTGGCAGCCGACCGCTTCGTAAACAAGCACCTCCTGCATGGGTGGTATGCCCAGCTGAATCTTTTCGCCGTCCGTCGCAGGCCTCTTGCGGCGGCAGGCAGTACAGAGGCGGCGCACGAGACGCTGCGCAATGACGCCCACAACCGAATCGGCAATCAAATAAGACTCAACACCCATATCCAATAGCCGCGTAATTGTCGCGGCCGCGCTGTTTGTATGAAGCGTGCTCACAACCAGATGCCCGGTAATGGAAGCCTGTACGGCGATGGAGGCCGTTTCATAGTCTCGGATCTCACCGATCATGATGATGTCCGGATCCTGACGCAGGATGGAACGAAGGGCGCTTGCAAAGGTCAGCTCCGCTCTCGGATTGACCTGCACCTGGTTGATACCCGGGATATTTGCTTCAACCGGGTCTTCAACGGTGATGATATTCACCGATTCTGCATTCAGCTCGGACAGTGCCGTATAAAGTGTCGTGGATTTTCCGCTGCCGGTGGGCCCGGTCACCAGAATGATGCCGTTTGGGTTGGCAAGCATATTGTTAAACCGTTCAAGCTCCGATTCCCGCAGGCCCAGCTCGGACTTGCTGCGCGTCAGAGTGTTCGCTGCGGCAATACGCAGAACGGCCTTCTCACCATATGAGGTCGGGAGTATAGAAACACGGATGTCGTATTCGGTGAGGTCAACATTGATGGTAATACGGCCATCCTGAG
Source organism: uncultured Papillibacter sp. (assembly GCA_964544005.1). Lineage (GTDB taxonomy): Bacteria > Bacillota > Clostridia > Oscillospirales > Oscillospiraceae > Sporobacter. Next base: position 7,707 of record CAZJCH010000065.1, on the reverse strand, counting down.
GTTTTCGTTTTTCGGAAATGTCCATTCCGCCTATGATCTTGATGCGGGTTACAATCGCCGGGAGAAGCGTCAGGTCGTACCGCATTCTTTCAACAAGCGACCCGTCAATACGAAAACGGATGCGAATCTGCTTTTCAAGGGCATCAATATGAATATCACTGGCTCTCTGGCGCACAGCCTGCTCGATAATTGTGCGGACGAGCTGCACAATCGGGGCTGTATTAAGGTCGATATCCTGCTGCAGCGTGGCAGCTTCCAGCTGCTGCAGCTGCAGCTCGCGTTCCTTCTGATACTGCTCGGCGGCCGACATGGCTTCTTCCTTGCCGAAATACCTGTCAAGCTCTGAGTTGATGGCGCTGGCTGTCGCAATTTTCGGTTCAATGCGCAGGTTGGTAATGATGGATATATCATCCTGAGCGTTCATGTCAAGGGGGTCGACCATGGCAAGATACAGGATGCTTGAATCATACTCATCAAAAGCAATCGGCAGCACCTTATGCTTGCGCAGAATCGAGCCGCTGACAAGCCCCAGGACCTCAGGTATTATCCTGATCGAGCGAAGCTCAACCAGGTCCAAGCCCAACTGCAGGTGGAGCGCTTTGGCGATTTCATCCTCGGTCGTGTACCCTTCCTCAATAAGAATATCGCCGAGACGGCGTTTCGCCTTTTTCTGAATCTCGAGTGCGGCTGCCAGCTGACTCTCAGAAATCGTACCCTGCACAATCAAAATATCGCCGATTCTAAGTTTTTTTCTTTCAAAAGCCAACTCGGTTTGCCTCCAAACATAATTGCCATGTTCAAATCTACTGAAGCAGAAAAATAGTCCTATCCGCTCCTTCGCCAATCCGGAATCCGTTTCGGCGGAAACCTGATTAGATTAACATAATTATATATCTTACGGCCGAATATGACAATATAGTTTCCTTTATCAGATCAGTTTTTTAATACTTTTGTAATGTTTCTGAAATGTTTCTGAAATGCGGTAATACAGATCCGTTAAAAAATTATCACTTTACACAACAACGGGTCAAACATGATGTTGAAATTGGCATAGGGAAATGATAGCAAAGGTCATTGTGAAAAATGCATTAAGAATGATATAATATTAATCGTGTCATTTCTTAATAACATTAGACCCAGCCGCATCATTTTTACATAATTCCTTATGTTTTCAAAAAAAAGTAATCCTGGGGGCATAGTATGAGACGCAAAAACCGTTTAGTTTTTTTTGTTACTGTTATAATTATGCTCTCCGCTGCCCTGTTCAATAACACTGCAGCGGCCGGTGCCTCGCAGGGCACCGATATCACCATTGATTACAAACGTGTCGAGAGCTTTGTGACGAGCAGCGATTATACGGATTATCTGCGTCAGTTGCTGGACAGCCTCAACGGGCTCCCGCCCAGCGATGCAGTGAAATCCGCTCTGGCTCTCTATGTGAAAACTGCAGTCTCCAGACTGGCCACTGTCAAGCTTGAAGCGCACAACAACAGCCTTTTAGTCCGTGGTGACGATATTGCCGGCGTCATTTCTGCAAGCGAAAATGCCCGGAGTGAGTTCGAGACGCTTTTGGATTCATACGGTATCACCTTCAATAAGACCTTAACACTAAGCATCCGCATAAATGCCGTCGGCTTTCAACTGTCGGAGCCATGTCAGGTTGCCTTCAGTTCCGACGTTTCCAGCCGCTTGAGCGCCGACGACTCTGTTCAGCTCCTGCTTGGTGATAACCGCCACGAGATCGGTATATCAGCAGAAAGCCTTGAGAGAATAATCGCACAATATAGCCATCTGACAATACATTACCAGCGCACGGATTTTCATGAATACAGCATTCACTTTGTCGATCTTCAGAATAACATTATTGACAAGCTTCCCGAAAATATCAGCTTTTCCCTGCCCGCCGCCAAAGAGACAGCCACGGTACTTGTTGATTACCTGGGCGGCAGCGACAACTGGGGCGGCCAATATGACAGCTCCAACGGTGCCATCAGCTTTTATTCGCGCTACTCAGGCAACTACGAGGTGTTGGAATCCTCTGTTGATGTTTTCGACATCAGCGGGCTGTCCGAGGAAGAACAGTCTATCATAACCTTTATGGTATCGAAGGGCTATTTTACATTATCAGGTAATAAATTCGAGCCGAACCGCAGTTTATCACGATATGATTTCACCGCCGCTCTTGTAAAAATGTTTTTTGCTCTTGATAAAGAAACCAGGACAAGCTTTACCGACGTCCCCGAAGGCAGCGAATATTATATGTATGTCTCCTCCGCCGAAGCAGGCAATATTGTGCGGGGTGCCGGCAATAATCTTTTCAATGGAGCCATGGACATCTCGAAAGTAGAGGTTGTCGCTCTGTGCGCACGGACACTGGCACAAAAAAATGGCTACAGTTATCCCGAGGACAGCTCTCAATACCTCCAGTTTTCCGATAATGACCGTATACAATCCTGGGCTATAAGTGATGTCGCCCTTGCCGTGCGCGAAGGGTTAATTTCCGGCCAGGGGCTACTGGAGCCGGACATTAGTCTCAGCCGGAGTGACAGCGCGCTGATTTTGTATCGCCTTTTTATGCTTCTATATGAAACACCACCAGTTTCATTCAGCGATTTTAGCGATACCGGGGTGACGGACCTTTCAGGCGACACCTCCTCCTCGACCCCGGTCGATGAGGAAGACAGCACAATTAAGACTGCGATCAGCATGCTTGTTAACGTACTTCTGATTGTTGCTGTTGTAGGTTTTGTCGTATGTATGCTGCTGATTTTGGGTAAGAAGCGCGGGAAGCAAAATAACAGGAAGTATAAAAAGCACTGAGTTATCATTTCAAGCTTAACAAAACATATGCTTTAGAGTACTGCAAGGATCAGGTATAGGCGACAAAATAACAGCCCGGACCTTCTTTTAGAAAGATCCGGGCTGTCATTATTGTCATGTTATTTTTTGCACGCAGCAGACTTTTCCTTCATCTCATCTCGATTGTAGACAAACCAATATGAGATGCCGACAAGCACCGAGCCGCCGATGATATTGCCCAGGGTGACCGGCAGCAGGTTGGCTGTGAAGAACTTGCCCCAGTTCAGCACATCTGCGCCTGATGCAAACTTGGATACAGCAAGGTAGGCTTCGTTGCCCGCGGCAAAAATTCCGGCCGGAATGAAGTACATGTTCGCAACGCTGTGTTCCCAGCCGAGAAGGACGAACATCATGATGGGGAAGAAAATCGCTGCGACCTTGCCGACAACATCCTTGGCGGCAAATGACATCCATACGGCAATACAGACCAGGAAGTTGCAGAGGATGCCTCGGATGAGCGCGTCGTCAAACGTCATGGTGACCTTGGCGACCGCGGTGTTGATGGCCGCGCCGCCGGCGGCGTTATCAAACAGGCCGAGGGTCCCGCCGTAGAAGACAAGCGCCGCAACGAGAACGCTGCCGATAAAATTGCCGATGTAAACGGTGACCCAGTTTTTGAGCATGCCAAGAACGGTGGCCTGCCTGCAGCAGACCGGCAGAATAATAATTGTGTTGCCGGTAAAAAGCTCGCTTCCGGCGATAAGCACCATGGCAAGGCCTCCCGGGAAGACGGCGGCGCCTAAAAGCTTGCCGATGGAACCGGTGAGCGTCGCCGAGGCGACCGTTGATGCGACGCCGGCGATCGCGATAAACATACCGGCCAGAATACCGAGTATAAGCATTTTGCTGACCGGCAGCTTTGTTTTCGCCGTGCCGAGCGCTATGTAGTTTTGTGCGATTTCTTTCGGTGAATTCATGATAACCCTCCTGAACCTCTCTTTGTTAGTGCCTTGTCGTCACCGCAGTTCCACTGCCTTTCAAATCCTTCTTCTTAACACTCCTCGTTAAATAGTAACACTTGAAAATCATGAATTCTATGAAAATATTTTAGTATTTAGCAGAATCATATAATTTCAGTGTATAAACAGAGATTTGCACACTTAAAGCGCATCAAAGTATAAAAAGATCGTTAAATATTCAAATAATTGCACATTGCCAAAAGCGGCGGCAGCATATAGAATTCATAGTGGAGGTAAGTTTCGATAAAATACGCGCATAACTGCTCCCGAAAGATCACGCGCACGGTCATATATCATTGAAAAGCCCGAACAGCTGCGTTCTGTTGCGCACCTTTGTTTTTGAATATATGTTTGACAGGTGTTTTGACAGCGTCGCGTGTGTGATATAAAGCTGCTGGCACATATCCTCGCTGCTCTTGCTGCTGCAGACAAGGGCCACGATCTCCGATTCCCGTTTTGTGAGTCCATAGCGCGACGCTGATTTTGCGATCCTTTCCGGGTGCGCCAAACTGCCGCCGCGCCTCAATTTGCCTTCAAGCAGGCTGTAGAACTTCCGCTCCAGAGGATCCTTGAGTGTGTTCATGATGTAAATGTCCCGGGCTGAAAAATCCTCGTCGTTTCTGTTCCGCATCAGCCCCATAACGGCCAGGGGACAATCCTTGTACACAAGGGAAATAAACAGACCCCAGTAAATATTCCTTGGCTGCCATATTTCGCGGTAAACCCTCGTCTTCTCCATTTTGGCGGGCGATATGATGTCCGACTGCCGGAAAACGATGCTGTACGGCGCCATGATGAATTCGTTCCAGTGGGGATAATTGCCCTCCATGAAAAAGGCATGATCCGAGCTGTCGTCCAGCGTCTCTGTGGATATCGGATTGTTGAGTGTGACGCGGCCGTTCTCCCTTCCCGCCTGAAAGATGATGCCTGTCTGATACGGGATCAGCGTCCGCATCTGCTGCAGGATCGTATCGCATGTCTCGGTATATGTCTCGCTGTAATTGATGCGGGAGATCATCTGAAGCAGGAATTGCCATTCGTAATCAAATAAAGTTGAACTCAATTCAAGTCACCCTTTCATCGCGGTACCTCGGCATATACCGGCGTCGTTTGAATAACTTAGTAAATCACTGTGAAAACAGTACTTATAATTATGTATCACGATAGTAACAATTTAGCATAAAACATGAACACATTCAAGAAAAAGTATGATACAAAATAATACAATATTTTTCGAAAGCATCTATAATTATGTTTAATATCATGTTAAAAAATTAACGGTTTTTGAGAAAAGCAGTCAGCTAAAATTTTAATCAAGCATAGGAGG
>CAZJCH010000065.1:0-2548 GCA_964544005.1 uncultured Papillibacter sp. | reverse complement strand
TGTTCGGAAACTGGCCCGCGACTTTGCGGAGAAGGAACTGACAAAGGACCTTCTGGACCAGATCGAAGAGACCGGCGAATACCCGAAGGAACTGCTCGACAAAATGGCCAAGGCGGGCTTTTACGGGATCAAGACCCCTATCAAATACGGCGGTCAGGGCTCCGACTATCTGTCTTATGTCATCACCATGGAAGAGCTTGGACGCGTCAGCGCTGTAACGGACATCTGGGTTTCAGCTCCGAACTCTCTCGGCGGCGGACCGCTGCTGCTGGCCGGCACGGAGGAGCAGCTTCAGAAATATCTTGTTCCCGTGGCGAAGGGCGATAAGATCATGGCCTTCGGCCTTACGGAGCCGAATGCCGGTTCCGACGCGGGCGGTACGACAACGACCGCTGTCCGTGACGGTGACTATTGGATTTTAAACGGCCGTAAAACATTTATTACAACAGCTCCCGTCGCGGACTGGTGTATCATTTATGCCAAGACCGACCGCACCCAGAAGGGTTCCAGGGGCATCTCGGCGTTCATCATGGATATGAGACTCCCGGGAGTCTCAGTGGGCAAAGCCGAGCACAAGATGGGTATTATCGGCTGCCCCACGTCCGACATTATCATGGAGGATGTCCGCGTCCATAATGACGACATGCTTGGCGAAGAGGGCAAGGGCTTTACAAACGCAATGAAAACGCTGGATATCGGCCGGATCGGCGTGGCCGCCATGTCCATCGGCGTGGCGCAGGGCGCTCTGGACGAGTCTATCCGGTACGCCAAGGAGAGAAAGCAGTTCGGCCGCCGCATCGCAGATTTCCAGGCCATCAGCTTTATGCTCGCCGACATGGCCACCAAGCTGCAGGCTGCCAAGGAGCTTGTCTACAGAGCCGCGCAGCTGAAGGACGCAAACAGCCCCGAATCCGGGCAGGCCGCGTCCATGGCGAAATATTATGCGACCGAGATCTGCAATGAGATCGCCGCGAAGGCCGTCCAGATCCACGGCGGCTACGGCTTCATCAAAGAGTACAAGGTTGAGCGCATCTATCGCGACTGCCGTGTCTTCACCATCTTCGAAGGAACCTCCCAGGTTCAGCAGATGGTAATCGCCGGCAACCTGCTGAAGTAACGTAAAGGAGTAAACTCGTAATGAAAATTATCGTCTGTGCCAAACAGGTTCCGAATACGAACGAGGTCAAGATCGACCCCGTCAAGGGCACACTCATCCGTGACGGCGTGCCTTCCATATTAAACCCCGACGATGCCAATGCCCTTGAAGCCGCGCTCGAGCTCAAGGACAGATATCCCGGCACCACCATCACTGTCATCTCCATGGGGCCGCCGCAGGCGACCTACATGCTGCGCGAATGCCTCGCCATGGGCGCCGATGAGGCTGTCCTCCTGTCGTCCCGCGCCTTCGGCGGCGCCGATACGTGTGCGACCTCTACGACGATTGCCGCCGGCATCCGGAAGCTCGGCAAGTTTGATCTCATCTTCGCCGGCCGCCAGGCCATCGACGGCGACACAGCCCAGGTCGGCCCCCAGACGGCGCAGCGCCTCGGCCTCCCGTCCGTCACATATGTTCAGAAAATCCGCGAAATCAAGGAAAATTCAATCATTGTTGAGCGCAACCTGGAGGATGGCTATGAGGTCATTGAGGTCAAGATGCCCTGCCTCTTAACGGCCATCAAGGAACTCAACACGCCCCGCTACATGTCCATCGCTCAGATCGAAGACGCTTATAAGGCGGAAATCAAGGTCTGGAACGAGAATGATGTCAATCTGGCCCCTTCGGACGCCGGCCTTAATGCCAGCCCGACGCAGGTTATGAGAAGCTTCACGCCGCCCCCCAAGGGCAAGGGCGAAATGCTTGCCGGCACAGTGCCTGAGATGGCGGCAGCGCTGATCGCGAAGCTTAAAGAAAAGCACGCGATTTAATGCAGAAAGGGATGTGACATAATGGCTGTTAGAATCATCGATGAAAAATGCAAGGGCTGCCAAAAGTGCGTTAAGGCTTGCCCCTTTGAAGCAATCACAATGAACGAAAAGCTCGCCGTCATCGGCGCGGCCTGCACCAGCTGCGGCGCGTGCATCGAGGTCTGCCCCTTCGGCGCCATTGAGAAGGTCGAGGACCTTAAGAAGGGTGTCGACACCACACAGTTCCATGACGTGTGGGTATTTGCCGAGCAGCGCGACGGCAAGCTCATGGATGTCTCCGTTGAGCTCCTGGGCGAAGGCAAAAAACTGGCTTCTGAAATTGGCTGCAAGCTCTGCGCCGTCCTTTTGGGCGACAAGATCGATGGGCTCGTCGCCGAGCTGTTCGAGTACGGTGCGGAAAAGGTCTACTGCGCCAACGCGCCCGAGCTCGTGACATATAATACCGACGCGTATACAAAGGTCATCTATCAGGCAATCTTAAAATACAAACCCGAAGTAGTGCTCATGGGAGCTACCCATATAGGCCGAGATCTCGGACCCAGCATAGCGGTAAAGTGCGGGACAGGTCTCACGGCCGACTGCACAAAGCTCGATATCGATCCGGAAGACAAAAAGCTTATGC
>CAZJCH010000064.1:0-9223 GCA_964544005.1 uncultured Papillibacter sp. | reverse complement strand
TGAAGGAAGCTGTATCAGCGGCGGGCGGACTCGATTACACCCATAGAAAAATCGATATGCTGCATAAAAACACACAATCAATGATTAATTTTCTGGATATCGGGACTGAAAAAAGAGAGCTGCTGACGCGCCTGCTGCGTAAGGCAACGGGCGTGACGGCCTGAGTTCCGTATGGTGATGAAGATGCCGACGATCAGACGATTTTTATGCTACGTTGAAATCAAAACAAAAATCACCAGCGTCTTGCCGTTTCTGATGACACTGGCTTACCTTTTCTTAAACGGTAAAGACATCGACCCGCACCGTTCGGCTGTCTTCTTCTGCGGGATGCTGCTGTTCGACATGACGGCGACGACGATCAATAACTATTCCGATACGAAAAAAAACAGTCAGGCGCTGCCGTTTTCAAGGCGCGCGGCGAAAACTGTCACCGTCGTATTGTTCCTTTTAAGCGCCGCGTTCGGCATTTACCTTGTCGCGCTCTCGGATATCGTGGTGCTTTTAGCCGGCGGGCTCTGCTTTTTCTTCGGCGTCATCTACTCCCGGGGGCCGGCCCCGTTATCGCACGGGCCTTACGGCGAGGCCGCCTCAGGTCTTTTCTACGGCGTGCTGATACCGTTCATCCTGATGTATCTAAACGCCCCCAAGGATTTATTTGCCTATTCCCTGACATGGGAAAGCATTTCCATAGATATCAATGTCGTCCCCGTCGCCGGGCTGCTGCTGCTGTCTGTCCTGCCGTTCTGCCTGACGGCCAATATTATGCTGGCCAATAATAGCTGCGACGTGGAGGAGGACATAAAGGTCCACAGGTTCACGCTGGCGTTTTACCTGAAAAAGCGCGCGCTTTACCTTTTTGCGTTCCTGTATTACGCGGCGTATGCCTCCGTCGTCGTCATGGTCGTTTTCGGCTTTCTGACGCCCCTGAGCCTGTTGGTTTTGGTGACAATAATACCGGTTCAGAAAAACATCAAGCTGTTTTTTAAAAAGCAGGTCAAAGCGGAGACGTTTATCGTCTCAATCAAGAACTTCGTGCTGATTATATCCGTCCATATTATTCTGATAGCCGCGGGCTGTTTTCTGCCCGGCTGGGGGCCCTGAGAAACAAACCGGACATTGGAGCTGCTATGAGTCAAACAAATCCATCCGTTTCAATAAAACGCGACAATATCATTCACATTCAGGAATTCCGGCCCAAAAAAGCGGCCAAAAAAATAAACGCCGGGCGCGTGGCTTTTATCGGTCTGCTGTTTGCGCTGGCTGTCGTGCTATCCATACTGGAGGGCCTGCTGCCGATACCGGCACCAGTGCCCGGCATCCGGCTTGGCCTATCCAACATCGTCGTCATGTTCGCTCTGTTCCAGCTGAGAAAACGTGACGCGTTTGCCCTTGCGATCTTAAAAGCCGTTTTCGTGGCCGCAACGCGCGGCCCCGTCGCCGGGGCGCTGAGCCTCACCGGCGGGCTTTTGGCTCTGGTAATTATGACGCTTTTCTTACTTATTCTGAAGGACAGAAGCGCTTATCTGCCCGTCAGCGTCGCCGGCGCCGTGTTCCACAACGTCGGACAGATCATGGCGGCCTCGGTGATACTGCAGACCTTTCTCTGGCCGTATCTGCCGGTTTTGATCCTTTCAGGTATCGTAACAGGTATTGCGACCTCAATTCTGCTGAAGATGACCTCTCCGGTATTTTTGAGATTGCGCCTTAAATAGAAATTGAACTAGGAGGACACAAATGAAAAAGACTCTGGCACTGCTTTTGGTCATCGTCTTCGCAGTCGCGCTTTTTGCCGGCTGCGGTTCGAGCACCACACCTTCCGCATCCACTTCTGCATCAACAGCACCCTCAGCGGTCCCCTCGGAAGAACCCTCCACCGCGCCTGAAGCTGTCAAGACAGGTCTCGCCATTATCAATTCCGTTGCGAAATCGGCAGACGCCGGTGAAAAAGACGGCCTGGCTCAGGCTGATTCGCTGATCGTCGCCGTAACGGTTGACAGCGCCGGCGTTATCACGGACTGCGTCATCGATCAGGCCCAGTCAAAGGTCAATTTCAGTACAAAGGGTGAGCTTGTCACCGCGCTCGACGCCGCCTTCCAGACAAAGAACGAGCTTGGCACCGGCTACGGCATGGGCAAGGCCTCGACCATCGGCAAGGAATGGAACGAGCAGGCCGCCGCGTTCGCCCAGTATGTCATCGGCAAAACCGTCGACGAGGTCAAGGGCATCGCCGTTGCAGAAGGCTATGCCGCAGACGCTGATTTGAAAGCTTCGGTAACGGTCCACATCACTGACTTTATCGCCGGTGTTGAGAAGGCCGTCGCCAATGCTCGGGAGCTCGGCGCTGTGAAGGGCGACAAGCTCAGCGTCGGCACGGCGACGAACATCGCGAAATCCACGAGCGCCGCCGCGGACGCCGAAGGCCTGGCACAGATCTACTCCACGTACACAACGATCACAACAAACGCCGCCGGCGTCATCTCCAGCTGCATCATCGACGCGTCCCAGACCAACGTCAATTTTGACGTCACGGGCAAGATCACAACCGATCTGACGGTCGCGCCGCAGACTAAAAATGAGCTCGGAGATGCCTATGGCATGAAGAAAGCCTCGACCATCGGTAAAGAGTGGAACGAACAGGCTGCCGCATTTGCCGCCTATGTCACCGGCAAGACCGGCGCTGATGTTGCCGGTATCGCCGTTTCCGAAGGCTACGCCGGAGATGCCGATCTGAAAGCCTCGGTCACAGTCCATATCACGGATTTCCTGGCCATCATCGCCAAGGCCCTCGCATAAGCCTATAACTTTTCCTAAGACTATCGGAGAGGCAGGATCGCTTGCCTCTCCGATTTGACTGTTGTATACTCAGCATATGTAGGTGAGAGATAGATGAAAAAAACAATGACGGCATGCCTGTGCCTTATATTACTGCTCTCCGCCGGCTGCGCCCGGACGGAGACGAAGCGCTATCAGGCGGAATTTTTGTCGCTTTTCGACACGGTGACGACGATCGTCGGCTATTCGGACAGCGCGGCGCATTTCAGGGAATTTGCCGAGCAGGTGCGCAGTAAAATCGAGGAGTATCATCAGCTCTACGATATCTACAATAATTATGAGGGTATCAATAACGTCAAGACCATCAACGACAACGCCGGGATAGCGCCCGTCAAAGTCGACAGCAAAATCATCGACATGCTGCAGTTCGCGATGGACGAATACGAGGCCACCGGCGGCGCTGTCAACGTGGCGCTCGGCGCCGTGCTGAGCATCTGGCACGATTACCGTGACGCCGGACTTAATGACCCGGAGAACGCCGAGCTGCCGCCGATGGAGGCGCTTCGGGAAGCGTCCCGGCACACCGGGATGAAGGACGTCATCATCGACGAGGCGGCTTCGACCGTCTACCTAAGGGACCCGCTGCTGCGGCTGGACGTCGGCGCCGTGGCGAAGGGGTACGCCGCCGAGCAGGTTGCCCTGTATTTCGAAGGCCAGGGCGTCACGTCGCTTCTTTTAAGCATCGGCGGCAATGTCCGCGCCATCGGGGAGAAGCTTGCCGGGGATTCTACAGGTGAAAAGCGCTGGAATATCGGCATACAGAACCCCGATAAATCAAGCCCAGACACGGAGATCATGCATGTGTTGATCAATGGGTACTCCGTTGTATCCAGCGGCATATACGAACGCTATTACGTCGTTGATGGTGCGCAGTACCACCATATCATCGACCCCGCTACGCTGATGCCGGCGGATTATTTCGCCCAGGTAACGCTCCTCTGCCGCGATTCCGGCCAGGGGGACGCGCTGTCCACCGCCGTTTTCAATATGCCGCTGGAGCAGGGGCGTCAGTATATCGACAGCCTCGAGGGCGTCGAGGCCGCCTGGGTCCTGAAGGACGGAAGCATAGAGTATTCCGACGGGTTTGAGGCGTATTTGAAGGCGGAGTAGTGTAAGTTGGAACGCGGCTGTATATAGTAACATCCAGACTCACTGATGTGTCATTCTGAGGAGCGAAGCGACGAAGAATCTCCAGGTAATCTAAAATCAGCGCAACGGCTGAAGATTGCCTGGAGATTCTTCACTACGTTCAGAATGACAAATATGTCATGTTTCCTGTTGATTTATGCCCCTCTGTATATCTGTATAGCTCTATTTGCACAGCAGCTTCTGGCTGACGACATCGGAGAAAATTTCCATGCCAGTTGTTTTGGCGATATGGATGACGTCGGATAAATGCGCGCCGTTCGGGACGACGGCCGCCAGTTGGTTTTCCTTAGCCAGAACCCGGTCTGTATTGAAGACGACGTCCTTTTCCCCGTCGAAAACAGCCACATAAAAGATACCGGATTCCACGAGGTCCTGGAAGAAGTGGCTGCCGTAGGACAGCTCGGGCATAAAGCCTTCCTCCGGTGAGGAGACCTCGCAGATGACCGACATGCCGCTCAGCTCGGAAAAATGGACCGGGACGCCCAGCGACGGCGTTGTGGTCCCCCAGCGGCCTGGGCCCATCAGCATGGCATTTTTCCCCTTGAGCTGCGTATTGATCAGCCCGAGCTGCCGCGCGACGGAATACTTTTCCTGCTCGCTGAGATTTAAGTAGGCTTTGGGGCGGACGTACACGACGTAATCGATCGGCAGCCGGACATTGCCGCCCATGAAATTGCCTTTTACTGAGAAGAAGCAGTCCTTTTTATCGCGGAGCACCGGCATGTCGACCGTACTGCCCAGCCCGCGGGTCTGCAGCGGGCGGCACTGCAGGAGATTGAGCTTGAAGCGGCCGCTTTCCGTAAAGTTCGCCGTGAACTCAATATCGACAGGATAATCATAGACGCCGGACAGGAGCGACAGAATGTCTCTCATGACGGCGGGAAACTCGGTGTTCTTCAGCAGCTTCTTAAAATCCAGTATATAAGGCGTCCTGTCCGTGTACCCAAGCTCGCGCAGCCTGTCGGCCGTCTGGGTATCGACGCCGGCGAACAGCCTTTTATCCGTCTTCAGGTCGCTCGTGAGAATCTCGTCCAGCTCTTTGTTGGCAAAGACGTTTGCTTTGACGGAGATCACATCGACGGTGTGCTGGGAGTATTTCTTCTGGTCGACAAAGCTGATCGGCGGGAGCCGCAAGGGGTCATCCAGGCAGACGATCCTGGCGTAATCGCCGACAGTTCTGTCCACCGCCCTGGTGCCGAGCCCGAAGACGAGGCGCAGTATGCCGGCGTCCATATCCACGCTTTTGTCCCATACATAGAGGTTCGAGGAATTCCCCACGCCGGCGACATGGGGGAAGAAGTTTTCGTCATACTGGTCGCCGGAGACGCGCTGAACCAGGATCGCCATCTGCTCATCCAGCTTAAAAAGACCCCTGTTCTCGCGATAGGCGAGGGCATCGTGATTCATGGTGCTGGCGTAAACGGTCCGGATGGCGTTTTCAAAGGCCTCATAGCGCTCCTCGGGCGTACCCTGATTGGCGCAGAAGACGCTTTCATATTTACCCGCGAAGGCGTTGCCGAAGTTATCCTCAAGCAGTGAACTGGAGCGCACAATGATGGGGGATTGGCCGAAGTATTCCAGCATTTGAATAAACTGCTCCTGAATGTTCTTGGGGAACTTACCGTGCAGGAGCTTTTCCTTTAGCTCCGGCGCGAACTCATAATAGCCCTCCTGCGTCTTCTGCTTTGTCCGCAGCCGCCACCAGCCGTTTTGTACGATGTAGGTGTAAAAGATATCGGCGCCCAGGTAATAGGAGTCGTGGGGCTCCATATAGGGGGCAAAGCGGTCGCCGCCCTCCACCTCCAATATTTTGCGGGCGATCAGCATGCCGACGCTCTTGCCGCCGATAAAGCCGGTGCCAACTTCTCTTGAGGCGATGGCCAGAATATCGCTTAATGTGAAATACCGGTTGCACAGCTCGAACATCCTGGTCCCGATGCCGATGAGCATGTACATGAGGAGCCTTTTAACGCGCTCCTGCTCCTCCGGCGCTTCGGAAAGCGCTTCGTAGGCTTTGTTGAAGGAGACGTTCCAGTAGTCGAGACGTTCCCCGCCGCGGTTGACGCGGGAGAAAAGCTCGGCGACCTCGGCGCTGGACGTAATGCTGATGGCCTCCTGCTCCTCAATCAGATGCGGGAAGAACATCGTCGGCGAATAGCGCTGCCACACCTTCAGCGGATGAACATAGAGACGGCCGTTGACCTGATACAGGTCCAAAAGCAGCTGCGTCGTCTCGCGGATGCCCGCGATGGTCGTAAATGTATGTGAATTCCGCTTGATTGAGAAATAGGCGATCGTGTCCAGCTCATAGAGAAACGGGCAGGTGACCTTGAAAAAATTGCCGATCATCAGGTCCGAATACCAGTATTTCAAAAGATCGGTCAGGCAGTCAAAGACATAAAAGACCTTCAAGCCCTCTTTCTCTACCATTTCGTGCACTTCAGTTGCAAAGCTTTCAAAGCCCTTTTTGGCGTCGAAAAAGTATGTGGTCACATCGGGGCTGTCGCCGACAATCGGCTCATGGCGGCCGAAGCGGACGTAAACAAGCCGTCTTTTGTCGAGCCTCGCCTGCCGGATATACGGCTCGGCCATCATTTTGTAATCCGATATTGAATCCACCTGCCAGACGACGTTGTCACCCCAGCGGAGAGTGTCAATAACCTGATCGAAGCCCTTGAGGCCTGTGCTGACTTTGTCGTATAATGCCATGGCGTGTCTCCTTACTGATTTTTAACATATCCGTAATCATAAGTATTTAATATAACGGCAGTATGTGGTAAAATTTGCAGCAGAAAGAGGTGAACGCGAGTGAAAAAACCGGTTAAAATCATATTGATCATCGCGGGGTCGGTTGTGGGGCTGCTTTTATTGGTCATTGCCGGCCTGAATATCTACTTCAGAGTCAGCTACGGCGATTTTTACGCGAGGGCGGAGAAGGAGTTCAAAATTCCCGGCCTGAGCAGCGGCTTTACGCCACAGGGCATTACGGTGTGCGAGGACGGGACGTTTCTCACCTGCGGCTATATGAGCGATAAAAGCGCGTCGAGGATTTATACTGTCTCCGATAAGCAGACGTACGTCACGCTTCAAAAGGAGGACGGGTCGGCGGATATAAACCATGCGGGCGGCCTTGCCGTCTACGGAGATTTTCTCTATCTGACCGACGGGGAGTACATAAGCGTCTACCTGCTGGCCGATGTTTTAAATGCCTCCGAGGGTGCGGCCGTCACACCTGTTTATCGTTTCAGCGCCGGCCTGCCCGGCGCGTTTGTCTATGTGGCCGGCGACAGGATGTACGTGGGCGAATTCTATCGCCAGGAGAATTATCCGACAAATGAAACGCATCATATGGTAACGGACGCCGGTGACACGCATAATGCCGTCATGGCCGTCTATGCCCTTTCGGAGGATGCGGAATACGGCTTTTTATCGGAAGTCCCCGAATGTGTTTACTCCATTACCGGGCTCGCCCAGGGCGTCTGCCTGACGGACAGCGGCAGGCTCTGCGTTTCCACCTCGTACAGCATCGCGAGCTCCCATATTTATATCTACGAGGATCCGGCGCAGTATGAGGCCGACGGAGTGTTCGACATCAATGGCACGCCGGTGCCGCTGTACTATCTGGACAGCAATCACCTGAAGGAGACGGTCACGCTTTTCCCGATGTCAGAGGAGCTCACCCTTTATAACGGCAGAATCTATGTGATGTGCGAGTCCGCCTGCAACAAATATATCTTCGGGAAATTGACGGGCAACGATACCCTCTACAGCTTTCAGGCCGAATAGTCAAGGCCTGTATGCAGCCTCGACGGCGGTGAGCATATTGCTGTCCCGTGCCGCGTCGGTTGTATACTGCGCCTCGGCTTGGGCGGTGTTTTCCGTGCCGCCGACGGTGATGACACCCTCGTGGAGGACGGCGTCCTGCCAGAAGATCGTACCCTCGACGAGGAAATGATAGTCACCGGCGGGAACAGGCTGGCCGCTCTCGTCGGTGCAGTCCCATGCGTAGGTCAACCGGCCGGTTTTCGGCGTCGCGCCGGTATACGCATCGGCTTCCCCGGCGCTGCCGGCGCCGAGGCCGGAGCGTTCGACCCAGACGGGAAGGGCGTCGGGGCGCAGTTCCCAGCCGCCCTCTGCCGTAAAGCGGGTGACGAACAGGGTTTTAACAAATCCGGCCGCGCCGTTCTCGATCCAGACGGCGAATTGGTTGGAGGCGATGCCGCTCCGGTGATTAAAGGTCAGGGAAATTTCCACCCGGGCTTCCGGAGACGGAGACACGTCCACAGGCGGCGTGTCCGGCGGCACGGCTGAAGATGACGGCGGCGCTATATTTGCCGCAGTACATCCGGCAATAATCAGTACTGTCAAAAGCAGCAAAAGGAACAGTTTCTTCATACTTGGCACCTCCGGCCGGCGTGTGCATTGATACTGAATGATTACATTATATGGTTTACTGGCCGAACCTACAAGCATCGAAATTTTACTAAGGACATTTACCGGCAGCGGCGGGTTTATTATTACATGTTTCCTTGAATATGGCCGGGCGTGTGATTATAATGGAGCTGATAACAGCGGCGGCAAATAAACCCTGGCAAACGGAGGTATATTCATGAAGCGGCTTTTCAGGTGCTCTTTGATCGTGCTCGCGGTACTGCTTCTTATACCGGCGGCTGCGTCGGCGGAATCGGGTTCGAGCAAGGCTTACCCGCTGCCGGAGCAACGGGGAGGGAGTATCCGCGCCGTCATCTGGGATCATTATGCGTATGTCGCGGATGCGTCGGTTTTTTCTGTTATTGACATCAGCGCGCCGCTTAATATGCGGAAGCTGGCGCAGCTCGACCTCTCCGAACCAATCCTTGAGATGCAGGCCGCCGACGGTTGCGCCTGGCTGATGACTTCAAACCATTTTTACATACTGGACATATCAGAACCCGGGTACCCTGTTTTGCAGGCTGATATGCTGATACATACCGACGATGGAATGCTGGGTTTTTGCATCGATGACAGCCGGTTGCTCCTGTTTGATCAGACGGACATCCTCACTTACGCATTAAATGACCCGGCGCGGCCTGTGCCGCTCGGTACATATCATATCGGCGGTACGTCGGAAGGTACGGCGATCACGGATGCCGCCGTCCGCGGCGGCGTCGCCTATGTGTCGATGGGGTATGACGGCACGGAGATATATGATTTCAATGATCCGAATGATGTCACATATATAGGTAGCTGCTCCGGCGAAAAG
>CAZJCH010000063.1:0-9225 GCA_964544005.1 uncultured Papillibacter sp. | reverse complement strand
CCTCATAGCCGCCTGCATTCCCTGTAGGGACCGACCCCTGTGTCGGTCCGTGTATGAGCGGACACAGTGTCTACCCTACAATTATGCTGATTCCAGCACTTAAATTTCGTAGAGCTCTTTCTCTTTTTTCTCGGCGACCTTATCAACTTCTCTTATATAGTCGTCGGTCAGCTTCTGCATGTCTTTTTCGATATCCTTCAGGTCGTCCTCGGTGATCTCGGATGTTTTCTTCTGAGCCTTGAAAACCTCCATCGCGTCCCGGCGGACATTCCGGATGGCGACCTTGGCTTCCTCCGCGTATTTACTGACCTGCTTCACGAGTTCTTTTCTGCGCTCCTCCGTGAGCTGCGGGAAAAGAAGGCGGATCACCCGGCCGTCGTTTGTCGGGTTAATCCCCAGGTCGGATGTCTGGATCGCTTTTTCTATCGCCCTGAGGCTGGTGGCGTCCCACGGCTGGATGACCAGTGACCGGGGATCCGGGGTTGAGATGGATGCGATCTGGTTTAAAGGCGTCGGCGTGCCGTAATACTCAACCCGGACGTGATCCAGAACAGACGCATTGGCGCGGCCGGCGCGTACCGACGTAAATTGGGTATGCAGCACCTCAACCGTTTTTTTCATTTTATTCTCATATTCAGTATACATACCTTTACCTCCTGAAAGCATATGGTCAGCCGATGACTGTACCAATTTTTTCGCCCATGATGACACGGAGGATGTTCTCCGGGTCTTTGAGTGCGAAGAGTATGACGGGTATATGGTTATCCATTGACAGCGATGTTGCCGTTGAGTCCATGACGGTCAGATGCCTGGCGAGGATATCGTCATAGGATATCGTATCGAATTTGACGGCGCTCGGATCAATATTCGGATCGGCACTGTAGACGCCGTCTATG
Organism: uncultured Papillibacter sp.; assembly: GCA_964544005.1. GTDB lineage: Bacteria > Bacillota > Clostridia > Oscillospirales > Oscillospiraceae > Sporobacter. The sequence goes on along the minus strand of CAZJCH010000063.1, from coordinate 8,329 downwards.
TTCTTCGCCAGCAGGATCACGTCGGCCTCTATCTCGGCGGCCCTCAGAACAGCGGCTGTATCCGTCGAAAAGTAGGGGGAGCCCGTCCCGCAGCCGAAGATGACGACGCGGCCGTTCCGAAGGTGCTTGTCTGCCTTGAGCCGGATATACGGTTCGGCGACGGCCTTGATTTCCAGCGCTGTCTGCACCCGGACGGACACATCCATCTGCTCGAGCACGTCTGCCAGGGCCAGGCAGTTCATCACAGTCGCCATCATGCCCATGTGGTCGGCTCTTGTGCGCTCGATCTTGCCGACGCCGTCCTTTGTGCCGCGCCAAAAATTGCCGCCGCCGACGACGATGCCAATCTCAACGCCGATCTCCACACACTTTTTTATGACCTTGCACACACTTTTAATAACGTCAAAATCAAGCCCGAAGCGTTTGTCTCCGGACAGCGCCTCACCGCTTATCTTAAGCAATACCCGCTTGAATGCGGGCTTATCTTCAGCCATCAACGCACCTCCATGAAGCTTTTCCCAAGTATTTTAATACATTTCGTTATAAATTGGAAGAGTAAACTCATATTTTGTGGCAATTTTGCGGCAAAGCAGCAAGCATGTATTTTGTGGTAAAGCTCATACGCGGGGTTGACATCGACCGGAATGATTGTTACCATTAATAAACGTTGCATGCTACATTTTAAGTTATGGGTGACATATGGCACAAAACGATTATTTGCTCAGGGGCAGCACCAAAGGCGCGCTCATTCGATTCGCGATGCCTGTGATGCTGTCGATGATCCTGCAGATTCTCTATTCCGCCGTCGATCTGCTGATCGTCGGCAATTTTGCGACGACAGCCGATATGGCAGGCGTCACAGTCTCAAGCCAGATTATGACGACGGTTATGCTGGGCGTTTCGGGCATTACAGCAGGCCTGACCGTGCTTGTCGGCCAGTTTTCAGGCGCGGGCAGTCATAAAGATATCACGCGCGCCATCGGAGCGTCCGTCTTCTTATTCACGCTTTTATCTGTCGGCATGACGCTCTTATTCATCTTTTTAAACAACACGATCATTACGGTGATGAGAACGCCGCCGGAGGCAATCGATGCCGCGAAAAGCTATCTCTTCATCTGCACGCTGGGCATTCCCTTTATCGTCGGGTATAATGTCGTCAGCGGCATTTTCCGAGGGCTTGGCAATTCGAAAACGCCGCTTATATTCGTCGCGGTTGCCTGCGTTATCAACATCCTGCTGGACCTGCTGTTTATCAAAGGGTTCCGCATGGGAGCGGCGGGCGCCGCTTTGGCGACGGTCATCGCCCAAGCAGGAAGCCTGGCTTCCTCAGTCTTTTACATGCGCAAAAAAGGTATCGGGTACCGTTTTGAACGCGATGATTTCAAGCTCCGCCGTGAATACGCCGGCAGGATGTTAAAAATCGGGCTGCCCATCTCGCTGCAGGAGGTCCTCATCAGCATCTCGTTCCTTCTCATCACGGCCGTTGTCAATCAAATGGCTCTCGACAGCGGACTTGGCGCCGTCCCTTCGGCCGCGGTCGGGACAGTCGAAAAACTGATCAGTTTTTTAATGATGCCCACAATAGCCGTCTCAACAGCCGTGGCGACAATGGCCGCGCACAATTACGGTGCGCACCAGAATGCGCGCGCGCGGAGCTGCTTGTGGTCGGGTATTTCGATATCGCTTGCCATTGCCGTACCGGCCTGCGCCTTTTGCTGGCTTTTCGGCGGACTTCTGACGTCGATTTTCAGCCGCGACCCAGAGGTTGTCTATAAAGCGTCCCTCTATTTGAAAACGTATTCGCTTGACTGCGTGATTGTCGCTTTTGTTTTTAATTTTAACGCGTTTTTCTCCAGCAGCAACAAGTCCTTGTTTTCAATGGCGCATTCGCTTCTGACGACTTTTGTGATCAGGGTACCCTTTGTTATTATCGTCGGAGGGATGGCGGGCGTGACGCTCCTGTTAATTGGATTTGCGGCCCCGCTGTCGTCGCTCGGGTCACTTATCCTGTGCATCCTTTATTACGGCCGGCTGAAACGCAGGCAGAATGAAGCGCCTGATGCCGCTCTGACAGCCATATGAATATTTCCCGTTTTTCTCGCCGCGCGAAAAAAACGGGAAATTTCAGTAAGGGCTTATTATGACGGGCTGCTCGCGCAAACCATCAGTTGTTTGGCAGATACTTGATCGGGTCGACCGGCTCGTTGTCCTTTGTCATGGCGAAGTGGAGATGCGATACCTCGCAGGTTTCGCCCAGAGCCGTATCACCCACGGCGCCGATTACAGCGCCCATGGCGACCTTGTCGCCCGTTTTAACGACCGGAACTTTCGCCAGGTTGGCGAATATGCTCTTCAGCCCGCTGCCATGGTCGATGACGACGGTTGTCCCGAGCATGTCGTCATTGCAGATATCCGTTACGGTGCCGTCGGCAACGGCCACGACCTTCGTGCCGAGCAGGCTTTTGATGTCAAGGCCGTCATGCGTCCGCCAGTCGGACATTGTTTTGTTATAGATAAGCTCGTCAACGGAGTACACGACGGCTATATCACCGACGACAGGCCAGACAAAGGTCAGTTCCTTGGCCATGACAGCCGCGGATTTTCCCTCGTCCTCGGACGCTGCCTTGCTTTCAGCTTTGTTCTCCGCCTTGTTTTCATTAGGGGCGGCGCTTGCGTTTCCGGCATCGGACGGTGTCGGTGAAATCGCCGGAGTTTGCTCGAGGACGTCGGCTATCGGCACGTCGGACGCGTTATAATCCGACACCATAACCTCCTTGTTTTCAGACGATTGGCCGGCCATGCCGCCGGTTTCCGTTGTACCCAAATTGCTTCCTGTCGATAACAGGATCCATGCAGAGATACCGATGACGGCCGTGCAAACGAAAAGGACGACGTAAAAGCCCTTTCCGGCGAGAAAATCACCGATTCTGCGTGTAAACGCCTTCTTATCTTTCACTCCTGATCCTCCTGTTGTAATTGAATTTGATTTATACCAATTTGATAAGTATGAAGTTTAAAAACATTGGTATATCATGAAACAGCGTATCTGCCGTTATTTTTGACGGCAGATACGCTGTTTATACCATATTAAGGAAAATATTTTACATAATTTACATACAGGGGTGCGCCGGCAGACGGGTTAGACCTTAAAGCTGTCCTTCAGAGCGACAGACCTGTTGAAAACGAGCTGACCCGGCCGCGAAGCCCTGCAGTCGGCCGAAAAATAACCGAGCCGCAGGAACTGGAACGTATCGGGGTATTTTGCCCCTTCCAGAGACAGCTCAAGCTTGCAGCCGGTGAACGTTTCAAGAGAATTCGGATTCAGGCACTCGATGAAATCCTTTTCACCGCCGTCGGGGTCAGGATCGGAAAACAGGTTGTCGTAAAGGCGGACCTCCGCGTCGGTGCAATGATTCGCGTCGACCCAGTGGATCGTCCCGCGTACCTTCCGCCCGTCGGGGGTGTTTCCGCCGCGCGTCTCGGGATCGTATTCGGCGAGGATTTCCGTTACCGCGCCGGATTCATCCGTTTTATACCCGGTGCATTTCACGATATACGCGGCCTTCAGCCGCACCTCGTTCCCGACGAACACTCTGTTGTATTTTTTCGGCGGATCGAGCATGAAATCGTCCTGCTCAATCCACAAATCACGTGAAAATGATACCTGGCGCGTACCCATTGCTTCATCCTCGGGATTGTTTTCAACCTCGAATTTTTCGCTTTGCCCTTCGGGATAATTTGTGATTGTCAGTCTGATCGGCCGGATGACGGCCATGACCCGCTTGGCGTTTTGATTCAGGTCTTCCCGCAGGCAGTGCTCCAGGAAGCTGTATTCCACTGTGCTTGCCGCTTTGGCCACGCCGATGCGGTCGCAGAAATTGCGGATGGAGGCCGGCGTATACCCCCTTCGGCGAAGGCCGCAGATCGTTGGCATGCGCGGATCGTCCCAGCCGGCTACAAAGCCCTCCTCCACCAGACGCCGGAGCTTGCGCTTGGACATGACGGTATAGTTGATGCCGAGCCGGGCAAACTCAATCTGACGCGGCCTTGACGGCACGTCGGCATGCTCGATCACCCAGTCGTACAACGGCCTGTGGTCTTCATACTCCAGCGAACACAGTGAGTGTGTGACACCCTCCAGGGCGTCCTGGATCGGGTGGGCGAAATCGTACATGGGGTAGATGCACCATTTGTCGCCCTGGCGGTGATGATGCGCGTACCGGATGCGGTACAAAACAGGGTCGCGCATATTGAAATTGCCGCTGGCCAGATCGATTTTTGCCCGCAGCGTCATCTCACCTTCCTTGAATTCGCCGTCCCGCATGCGCTGAAACAGGTTGAGACTCTCCTCAATGGGCCTGTCCCTGTATGGGCTCGTCGCCGGGACGCCCACGTCGCCGCGCCGTTCTTTAAATTCCTCGGGTGAAAGCTGGCAGACATACGCCAATCCCTTTTGAATGAGCCCTAAAGCCAGCTCATAGGTTTTCTCAAAATAGTCGCTGCCGTAAAAAAGCCTGTCGCCCCATGAAAAACCGAGCCAGGCGATATCCTCCTTGATGGCTTCCACATACTCCTCGTCTTCCTTGACGGGATTTGTGTCGTCAAATCTCAGGTTGCACAGGCCGCCGTAGCGCTCCGCGCTGCCGAAATCGATGGTCAGCGCCTTGCAGTGCCCGATATGGAGATACCCGTTCGGCTCGGGCGGAAACCTTGTGTGAACGGTCTTGCCATAAAAACGCCCGCCGGGGGCGATATCCTCTTCAATAAAGGTGTGAATAAAGTTTTTAGAAGCCTCTTCCATATCTCTCAACTCCATTGATGTATCTTGAGAGTGTATTATACACGCTTCTTATAGCATTTACAATTCCGGTATGATAAAATGGCAAAAACAGCATTTCGGGAGGGTATATGTACGATATAGTTGTCATCGGGAGCGGACCGGCGGGGCTTTCGGCTGCCATTACGGCCAGAATGCGGGGCAAAAGCGTTGCGGTCATTTCAAACAACAGCACCGAGAGCGGGCTGTACAAAGCGGCTGAGATCGGCAATTACCCCGGCCTGCCGGGCATTTCCGGCGCGGAGCTGTCGGAAAAAATGCGGGCCCATGCCACGGAGATGGGCGCCGAGCTGATCACCGGCCGCGTGACGACGGTTTTGCCTTTTGGGAAAGAGATCAATGTCGGCTACGGTTCCGAAATTCTAACGGGAAAATGCCTGGTCATTGCCACCGGCATTGTCCAGTCCTCCGTATTCCCCGGCGAGACGGAGCTTTTGGGCAGAGGCGTCTCTTACTGCGCCACCTGCGACGGTATGCTGTACAGAGGGAAAAAGGTCGCCGTCGTCTGCCTGTCGTCGGACGCCGGGGAGGAAGCCGACTTTTTAGCCTCCATCGGCTGTGATGTGACAAGGCTGAAGACGAAAAATATTAAAGTCAACGGTTCCGACAGAGTGACCTCCGTGACGGCGGACGGCGAAGAGATTGCCTGCGACGGGGTTTTCATCCTCCGGCAGACGATCGCGCCCGCGTCGCTTATATCGGGCCTCGAGACGGAGAAGAGCCACATTAAGGTAGATAGGTCAATGAAGACGAACCTCCCGGGCGTTTTTGCCGCCGGCGACTGCATCGGCACGCCGTATCAGATCGCCAAAGCAGCCGGTGAGGGACAAGTTGCCGTGCTGTCCGCCGTGGAATATCTGTCCCGCGAATAAAAAATATGATGAACAAGCAAGAAGAAAGGCAGGTTTATATGGAGATTTTGCATCTGACAAAAAAGGATTTTAACGACACGATCAGCTCCGGGACGGTCCTCGTCGACTTCTGGGCCGGCTGGTGCATGCCGTGCAAGATGCTGGCGCCGGTTTTTGAGGAAATCGCTCTGGAGCTGAAGGACACTGTCAAGACCGGCAAGGTCGACGTGGACGCCGAGAGCGATATCGCCATGGAATACGGCGTCATGAGCATTCCCACCGTGATCCTTTTCAGAAACGGACAGGAGGTCCGGCGCTTTGTGGGCGTCCAGCCGAAGGGCGTCTATCTGGAGGCCCTTGCCCCGGAAGCTGCCGGCGCCGATCCGACGGCGCTTGAGGACGTCAACCTGGGCGAGGAACAATAATTCAATCGCCTGAGCCGTCCTGTTCCGACGGCGTTGCCATCAACTCTTCCAGCGCGGCCTGCACATCGCCCTTGAACGCTTCCCATGCGTCCTCGTGATCGACAAAGTATTTCGGGCATTCTTTCCCGGTCACATCGTAGTGCCGGATGATATCGGCCGTATTGAGGCGAAGCTCATTGCAAAGCCACGCTGTCAGCCTGACGAGCGCTTCGTATGTATCCTCCGTAAACTCCCCCGTCTCATCGGGGTGGCAGCACTCGATGGATAACGTATCCTCGTTTCTCCAGTTGGAGCAGTAAGCCACCTCGTTAACCGGCACACATTCCAGGATTTCTCCATCCATGCCGACGAGGAAAGTGCTGCTGGCGGAGGTCTCGCCGGATTCGGCCAGCCTGTTGTAATAGGAGCGGTTCTGGGTCGCCGTCGTTCCCGGGTTCCCGACATAATGAACGACGATGGCGTTGACCTTTTTGAGCGCCGTACCCGGCCGGGAATAATCGTTTACAGGCAGCAGGTCCTGCCGGACCCAGTCGAGCGCTTCCAGCCTTTCCTGGACGGTGTTCAACGATACCGTACGAGCCCCGCCGGGCTCAACCAGACTGCCTAGAGGCTCGCCGCTGCGCTGAAATATCGGCCGATAAGACAGGAGTGCGGCACCTAATATGATGCCAAAGATTAAAGCAATACCGAAAAATATCCTAACCAGTCTGCTGAACAGATACTTTTTGCGCCTGATTCTCTGTGATGTAAGTACAGACATAGAGTCCCCCGACTTAATATGGAATGTCGTTAATTATAAATACATCATAGGAGCGAATTGTATCAAAGTTGCAGATTAAATGCATATTTAACGCGCTTTTTAGCTCAATACCGGAAATCCGGAAATAAAAATTTTGAAGGAGTGCTGTATATGGGGATAATCTCTTGGATTGTTTTCGGCGGATTAGCCGGATGGGTAGCCAGTATTATCATGAAAAAGAATGCGTCAATGGGCCTGTTGCTGAATATCATCATCGGAATCGTCGGCGCTTTTGTCGGCGGATTCATCATGAGCCGTATCGGCGGATGGGCAATTACGGGCTTCAATTTAAAGAGCTTTGTTGTCGCGGTCGCAGGCTCTGTGGTTCTATTGGCAATCATAAATTTGTTCAACAAGGGCAAGGCCCGTTGACAATATACGTCAGTTGTGCTACGCTCTTGAAAACTGAATCATAACCATTAAAAGGCTGTGATGAAGAGGGTCGGATTTGAAGCGTCAGAGATGCCGGCAACGAAACCAAAGGTTTTTTGAAAACTCTCGGTTTCAATGGTGTGAGCCGACAGCGGAGGATCACAGGCCTGTCCCTTCTGAGCCGGAGCGAAGAAAAAGAGATTTGTCTTGAAGAGTTCCGTTGGGGATTTGCTGGGAAATCTCGTTAAGTAGAACGCTCCCGTTGGCGCCGCGTTAAGGCGACGGACTTATCAGAGTCCCTGAGGTGGCCATAACGGTTTTGTGCTGACGCACAAACCCATGGCAATTTGAGTGGTACCGCGGGTTATATACCCGTCTCAAAGTTATGCTTTGGGACGGGTTTTTTACTCCTCAGAAAGGGGAGAGAATAATGGAAATGAAGCACGGAGGTTTATATAATGAGAGAATTGCCAAAGGTGTACGAGCCGAAGGAAGTGGAGAAAAATATTTATAAAATGTGGCTGGACGGCGGGTACTTCAAGGGTGTCATCGACCCCGGGAAAGAACCGTTTACCATCGTCATCCCGCCCCCCAACGTCACGAGCCAGCTCCATCTGGGGCACGCTTTTGACAACGCGCTGCAGGATGTCCTCATCCGCTGGAAGCGCATGCAGGGTTATGCCGCCCTTTGGGTGCCCGGAACGGATCACGCCGGCATCGCCACACAGATCAAGGTGGAGGAACAGCTTCGTAAGGAGGGGCTTTCACGCTATGACCTGGGACGCGAGAAGTTTGTCGAGCGCGTCTGGGAATGGAAGCACACCTACGGCAGCAGGATCGTCGAGCAGCTCAAGACACTGGGCAGCTCCTGCGACTGGAGCCGGGAACGGTTTACAATGGACGAGGGCTGCTCCCGCGCCGTCCGCGAGGTCTTTGTTTCGCTCTATGAAAAAGGCCTTATTTATAAAGGAAACCGCATCATCAACTGGTGCCCCCGGTGCACCACGGCGCTCTCCGACGCCGAGGTGGAGCATGAGGAGAAGGC
>CAZJCH010000062.1:0-9419 GCA_964544005.1 uncultured Papillibacter sp. | reverse complement strand
AATCCATCTGGAACATGATGGACGTCGTTCAGCTTGTCATTAATGGCGGCGTGAACCCCAGGACGGGCAAGACGGCCGTCCCCTGTAAAAAGCTCTATGAATATGAGAGCTTCGACGAGGTCAAGGAGGCCTTCGAGAAAGAAATGAAACATGTCCTCGACTGGACAATCTCGTACTCCAACCTGTTTGAATTGGTCTACTCCCAATACTTCCCCTGTATTGCGGCGTCGTCCATGACGGAGGGCTGCCTTTTAAGCGGGAAGGATGTCACGGAGGGCGGCGCGAAGTACAACCGCACCGGTATCACAGCCTGCGGCACCGCCAACGTGGGAGACAGCTTGACGGCCATCAAAAAGCTCTGCTTTGACGACAAGACCGTCTCGCTCCGCACATTATACGACGCGCTTCAGGCCAATTGGGAGGGCTATGAGGATCTGCGCCAGACTATCATCAACGACGTCCCCCACTACGGCAATGATATCGACGAGGCCGATGAGCTGGCCGCCTGGGCGATCGGTCTCTTTGCCGGCATCGTCTCCAAGGAGGAGGGCCCCCGCGGCAAATACTCCGGAGGTACCTTTACAATGACGGCGCATATTTACATGGGCGCGATGCTGGGCGCTACGCCTGACGGCCGTAAAGCCGGCGAGCCCATCGCCGACGCGATCTCCTCCCGCCAGGGCTTTGACAAAAACGGTCCTACTGCTTATCTCCGCAGCGCCGCCAAGCTGCCCCACCGGGCACTTACCAACGGCGACCAATTGAACATCAAGTTCACGCCGTCCTCTGTGGAGGGCGACGAGGGTGCCATGAAGCTTCGCCAGCTCATCTCAACGTATTTCAAATTGGGCGGCATGCAGGTGCAGTTCAACGTCGTCTCCACAAAAGCGCTGCGCGAGGCCCAAAAGGAACCCGATAAATACAAGAATCTTGTCGTCCGCATCGCCGGCTTCTCCACCTATTTCGTGACGCTGAACCAGAACACCCAGGACGACTTCATTAAAAGATCAGAACTGGCATTATGAGGCACACACATGTACGATGAACTTACAAAGGTCGATATCGTGAAAATGCGGGAGGAGATTGAATACAGGGTTAAGACGCTCCACCCGAAGCTCATAGAGGATGTGCAGACGGCAAGGGCTTTTGGCGACCTCTCCGAGAACTTCGAGTACAAGGCGGCAAAGCAGGAGAAAAACAAAAACGACAGCCGCATCCGGTACCTGGAGCGTATGATCAAAACGGCGAAGGTTATCCCCGGAGAATCGAAATCCGGCGAGGTCGGACTGTTCGACACGGTGGAGCTGTTTTTTGAAGAGGACGAATCGGCCCAGACCATCCGACTTGTGACGACGCTGCGCCAGGACGCGCTCATTGGCCTCATCAGTCCCAAATCGCCCCTGGGGAAGGCGCTCATGGGCCACCGCGCCGGAGACCGCATCCGCGTCGAGGTGAACCCCGAATACAGCTATTATGTGGTTATCAGATCCGTCACCAAAGGAGAGGACGACGAGACCCTACCCATCAGCACATACTGACAGTATATAGATGAAAAGCCTTTAGTGAGTCAGGAAGACATACTAAAGGCTTTTTATGATAACATATTCGGAGGTTTATGATCATGCTGCGCGCCAAAACCTCGGACAGGAACGGGGTTGCCGACGAAGTCAGGGATTGACGGGATTGCCGGCTGACGACGGAGCGGTGAGGCAGACCGTCTGTGTCGGATAAGCAAACGCGATGCCATTCTTTTCAAAAGCTTCCTTAATGCGCAGATTGATTTCCTGGTGGATATCCATATATTTTTCGTAATCGCTGCCGAAGACATAGTATGCGATTTCGAATTTCAGGCTGTAGTCACCGAATGATACGAAGTGCGCCCGGCCGAAAGCCGTATCCGGCACACCGATAATAATATCTTTTATCAGCTGTGGTATATCCTTTAGTTGCTCAGGCGTCGTTTCATACGTAACGCCCAAGGTGAACAGTACGCGGCGCTGTTCCATTGTTTTATAGTTTTTGATACGTGAGCCGGTCAGGTCGGTATTTGAGAAAATGAGCTGTTCCCCGCTCAAAGCGCGCAGGCGTGTTGTTTTGAGGCCGATATGCTCAACGGTTCCCATCTGCTGACCGGCTTCAATATAGTCGCCGATTTCAAAAGGCCGGTCGAAAAAAATCGTAAAGAAACAGAAAATATCACCCAGGATCGACTGTGCGGCGAAAGCGATTGCAATGCCGCCGATTCCGACGCCGGCGATCAGCGTATTGATTTTGACGCCGACGTTATCCAGAAACAGAATGACAGCCGCTGCCCATATGATTATTTTAAGCAAACCGGAGACTGTCTTGACCGCCAGCTCCTTATTGGCGTCCTTCCGCCTGCTTTCCCAAAATTTGTTGAACAGCAGCACTATGACCGATGAAGCGAAGAGCGCGGCCATGACAGCAACGAAGGCGACGGTCACCGTATTGATGATGCCCTGCAGCACGGTGCCGACAACGAGTATTTTCGTACATAGATAAAACGCGGTAAAATACGCCACCGGCATGACATATCTTTTGGTGTTCCTAATCAGAAAACCGTTGGAAGAGGGTTTCCTTTTCCTGGCAACCTTATTCAAATGCTTAAAAACAACATGCCCGATGATCCCGATGAGGATCAGGCAAACCAGGAGAGACCCGAAGAATATCAGGTATCTCAGAACAGTATTATTATAGACGACATAATCGAGAAAACGCGGCATAACAGAAACCTCCTCTGTAATGACATGATTAACCGCTGCCCGTCATTATACCATCGGTGCATCGGAAAGGCAAAAACATACTCGGGGACTGTGTGTTTAAACGTCCAGATGATATCCCAATTCGTACGAATTTACAAAAAAACCATTGCTTGTTGACAACAATTTTTGCACGTAATACAATCTTTATGGTATATTCGCATATGATTCAGGAGGTTTTTTATGGTTGACGCCAGCAGCTTATTTGTCAGGAATTTTTTGGATGTGAAATACGAAGACCTGCCCGTAAAGGTCGTTGATGAAACGAAGAAGCAGGTGTTGGATTATGTCGGCGTAGCGCTCGGCGGTTACGGACAGGCAGGCGCGCAGGAGATCAGGGAGCTCGCCGTTGAATGGGGCGGCGCGCCGCAGTCGACGATTTTAAGCTGCGGGGTGAAGGTGCCGGCGCCCAACGCGGCGCAGGCCAACGCGACGATGGTGCACTCCCTGGACTTTGACGATGTGCACGAGGCGGCCATCATGCACCCCGGTGTCGTCACTATTTCCACAGCTCTGGCCATGGCGGAATATGCAGGCGGGCTGTCGGGTAAGGATTTTATCCAGGCGGTGGCTGTGGGCGGCGACATGATCAGCCGGATGGGGCTCGCCACGCGCCCCGGCGACAACGTCCATAAATACGGCTGGCATTTAACGACTCTGAACGGCTTTATGACCTCAGCGGCCGTCGCCGCAAAAATTATGGGTCTTGATGAGGATCAGATGACGAGCGCCATCGGCATCGGCTACCACCAGTCCTCCGGAAACGGGCAGGCCGTCAAGGACGGTGTTCTGACGAAGCGCCTTGGCCCGGGCTTTGCAGTCCGCGGCGGCATTCAGGCGGCCATGCTGGCAAAAAAAGGCGTGACAGGCGCGAGAAACAGTATGGAGGGCGTCCAGGGCTTTTATTATGTTTATCACGGCAACTGCTACTCCCGCGAGACCTTAGTGGGAGAGCTGGGCAAACGCTTTGAGAGCGAGAACATCTCCATCAAGCCGTACCCCTGCTGCCGCGGGACGCACCCGACCATCGACGCCACACTGACGCTTGTCAGGGAAAACGATATTCCGCCCGAAAACGTGGAGAGCATCAAAATATGGGCCGGACGGGGCACGCTGGACCTGCTGGCATTGCCGCTTGAAGTGAAGGCGAAGCCGCGAAATTTCGTCGACAGCCAGTTCAGCCTTGTCTGGGGTTGTGCCACGGCTATCGTGAAAAAGCGCGTGACCTTGTCAAGCTATACAGAGACGGCCATCAGGGAAAAGGACGTGCTGGATATGGCGGCTAAAATAAGCGTCGAGTACGACCCGAAATTTGATACCGGCGGGCTGGAGCCCGTGTATATTGAAATCAAAATGAAGGACGGAAAGGTCCTCAAAAAGCTGATGGAGACGGCGACGGGCTCACCGGAGAAACCCGCTACCTTCGAGGAGGTTGTCAGCAAGTTTAACGGCTGCATGGAGTTTTCAGCGCGGACCCTGCCGAAGGAAAACGCAGAGAAGGTTATTAATACGGTCAGGGAACTTGAGAAGCTCGGCGATATTCAAGAGCTCATCAAGCTGTTGGTCTGGTGATATTCGGCGATCACAGATCGCCGCTACGGTTACAAATCGATTCATTTCGTAGCGGCGAACTGTTTTCGCCGTCGATACTGGAAAAAAACATCATATAATTATAGGAGGCATCACTATGGATATTCCGAAGACAAGTAAGGCCATGGTACTCACCAAGTTTAAAGAGCCGCTGGAGCTCCTGGACATCCCTGTTCCCGAACTGAAACACGGAGATATGCTGTGCAAGGTGAAGCTTGCCAGTGTCTGCGGCACGGACGTGCATCTGCAGCGCGACGAGCTCTCCATGCACCCACCCACGCCCATCATCATGGGCCACGAGACCGTCGGCGAGATATTCTATCTGCCGGATTGCGTCAAGACGGATGTCGCCGGCACCCCCGTCAAGGTGGGCGACCGCATCATGTGGTCGCACCTGTTTGACGGTACCTGCTATTCCTGCAAAGTATTGCATGAGCCCGTCCTCTGCGAAAAGAGCCGCGGCTACGGCTTTTCCAATGCCTACGAGCTTCGCGGCGGCTATGCCGAATATGAGGTCGTCCTGGCCGGTACGGACTTTGTCCGTGTGCCCGACGACGTTACCTCTGAGGAAGCCGTCGGCGCCTGCTGCGCGGGACGCACTGTCGTCAACGCCTTTGACAAGCTCTATAACTGCGGCGGCATCCACCAGGGCGATACCGTTGTCGTCACAGGCGTGGGTCCCGTCGGCCTGTACGCCATTGTGATGGCAGCCCAGTCCGGCGCGTCGAAAGTCATCGCCGTGGACATCAGCGAAACCCGCCTGGAGTTCGCCAAGAAGTGGGGCGCAACAGACGTCGTCAACTCCAAGGATTTTCCCGACGCCGCCGAGCGGGTGAAGTACATTCGTAATCTCTGCGGCGGCCGCGGCGCGAGCCTCATCATCGAGTGCTCCGGTTCTCTGGCTGTGTTTGCGGAAAACTTCAACATCCTCTCGAATCCTTCCAAGTACCTGATCATCGGCCAGACCAGCGACAAGTCCGTGCCGATCGTCCCGAACGATTTTCAGAAGCACAACGCCGTTGTCATCGGCAGTCATTCGGGCGATATCCGCCACTACATCAAGTGCCTGAAATTCATCCAGGCTTACAGGACCAAGTATCCGTTCGGCGAGATCATCTCCAAGAAGTATAAGCTCGCTGATGCCAACCAGGCGCTGGAGGACATGCGCGCCGGTACCGCCCTGAAGGCCGCGCTCGTCAACGACTGAAAAACCGAAAATGGGGCCTTTGCCTTAACGGGACATTGCCCCCATGGCCCAAGATAAAAAGCTTGGGCCATGTTTTCTCACTGAACAGTCCAACAACAACTGATTAACGGAGGAAAATCATATGGTATACGGTAATCTGAAAATGTGGATCGGCGGCGAATGGGTCGACGCTGCGTCCGGTAAAACATTCCAAACATACAATGTCACCTCAGGCGAGGCTCTTGGCACAGTCCCCCTGGCCGACAAGGCCGATGTGGACAAGGCCGTCGCGGCGGCGCGCGCGGCATTCCCGGTCTGGTCCGAGCTGCCCCCCACAAAGCGCAGTGCCATTGTGGCCGCCATCGGCGAGAAGATCAAAGCCCACGCCAAGGAAATGGCGCATCTTGATGCTTTGGAGCACGGTCTCCCCGAACACATCGCCTTCGGCCCCACCATGGGCGCCGCCGGCAACTTTGAGCAGGCCGCTGCTTACAGCCGCCATCTGGAAGGCCGCGCCATCCCGTCCATGGGCGACAGGATGTACAGCCTGGAGCGGGTGCCTGTGGGCGTCTGTGCGCTCATCACCCCGTGGAATATGCCCTTCTTCCTTATGTCTCAGAAGGTCGCGCTGTCTCTGGCGGCCGGCAATACCTGCGTTCTGAAGGTCCCCAGCATCAACGCCGTCACCTCGCTGAAATTTGCCGAGATTATGGCCGAGGTCGAAGGGCTGCCGAAGGGCACCGTGAACGTCATCACCGGCCCCGGCGGCTCTGTCGGCACATATATGGCGTCTCATCCCGGCGTGGACTGTGTCGGCTTTACGGGCTCCACGGAAACCGGTGTTTCCATCATGCAGGCCGCGGCGCCGACGCTTAAAAAACTCGTCATGGAGCTGGGCGGCAAGAACCCGGCCATCATCTTCCCGGACGCCAATCTGGACCGCGCGGTCGAAATCCTGGCGCACCACCAGTTCCATAACTGCGGCCAGGCCTGCGGCTCGCCGGGACGGTACTATGTCCATGAGAGCGTCTGGGACGCATTTTTGGAGAAATTCCTGGCGCACGCGAAGCACTTTGTTGTCGGAGACCCGTTGGATGAGAAGACGACGATGGGCCCGCTTGTGAGCAAAGAACACTACAAAAAGGTCATTTCATATATCGAGTCCGGCGTGAAGGAAGGCGCAAAGCTCGCCCTGGACGGCAGGAATCATCCGGCCAACTTTATCGGGCCCACCGTTTTCACGGACGTAACCCCGGATATGAAAATCTACAGGGAAGAGATCTTCGGGCCTGTCGCTGTAATGCTGAAGTGGAGCGACGAGGACGCGGTCATGAAGCTCGCCAATGATAACACCTACGGTCTGACGGCCTCCATCTGGACGAAGAATATCGCCCACGCGTTAAAGCTGGGCAAGAAGCTGACCGTCGGAACCTTCTCCGTCAATTCCCACAACTTCATCGCGGCCGAAGCCCCCTGGGGCGGCGTCCGCCAGAGCGGCGTCGGCGGCAAGGAGGGCGGTTACCAGGGCGTCCTCGAATACACCGAGCAGAAGATGATCACGATTTGTCTCATCGAGTGATGGGCCCAGAGAACCGCCTGCGTATCAACAACGATAATATCTGCGTAGGGGCGAACTGTTTTCGCCCGTAAAGACTACGAGGGGGAACACTTGTGCAAAATATGAAGCTTTATTGCATTCAGGTCGGCGCGTTCAAGTTGCCCCGCGGCTTCGTCGCCGCCCGCTGCAAGGACGCCAATGTGCCGACAGTGATGCCGATTTATGTTTATCTCATCGAGCACCCGAAGGGGCTTGTGCTGGTGGACACCGGGCAGTCCTATGAGATGCGGGACGAGAACACCGTCATGGAGGAAAAGGATACCGTCATTCATAAGCTGGCGGTGTTGGGCTACAAGCCTGATGACGTTGATTTTGTCGTCATCAGCCATATGCACCTGGACCACTCGGGGTATATGAATTATTTTCCGAATTCCACGTTTATTGCCCGCAAGGAAGAGCTGAAGGCGGCATGGTGGCCCGAAGCCTGCGAGGGCGGCTACGTCTTCCCGACCTTCGAGAAGACCCGTAAATTCAAATTCATTCAGCCGGGCGACGACGAAGATTTCGACCTCTTCATGGACGGCAGCATCGTGCTCATCGACACGCGGGGCCACTCGCGGGGGCATCAGTCCGTCGTGTTGAAGCTGCCGAACACCGGCAAGACGGTCCTTATCAACGATGCCGCGCCCATCAAGGAAGTATTGGAGCGGACGCTTCTGCCCGGCACGTGTACGGACAACTGGCAGGCCATGCGCTCTGTCCAGAAGCTGCAGCATCTGGAGTCCTGCGGGTATAAGATGATCTACGCCCACGACCCGGAGAACCTGCCGGAAAAGAATTTTCCGGAGTATTTTGAGTAACAGCGAACACAGTAGCAGCGGCCCGTTCCGGCTGGAGCGGGCCGCTGTGTTATGATGGACAGGTCGGAGACTTGAGATGAGTTGAACTAATGTTGAGGGTTCGGTGCGACACCGGCCCGGCTGTATCGGTGCGCGCGGGACAGGGACGGGTGGGTGAAGAGACTCATTTAGCGAGTCTCTGTGAGCCCGCACCTGCGGCTCACAATTTGGTTCTTCATGCTTTTCAATACATTCTCCTCCAACCACCTGGCAAGCCCGTCTTGATCGTTGGCCGGGCAAATGTCGTCTGCGATGGCTTTGACTTTGTCGATGGCGTTGGCGACGGCGATTGCGTGACCGCATGTTTTCAGCATGTCGATGTCGTTGTAATCGTCGCCGAAGGCGGCGATTTCAGAGACATCAATGCCCGAGGCTTCGGCGACGGCCAGGACGCCGTTTCTTTTTGTGGCGTCCCTCCGCATGATCATGCCAAAGGCGTTTTCGGAGCAGACGATGTAGAGGTCATCATGCAGGAGCGGCGCGTAGGACGCCGCTGCATCGGCCGACGGCACGAGGACGTTGATTTTTTCCGCGTCGAGATTTGCGGGCAGTTCCGATATGTCGCGCTGTTTCATGACGGCGGCTTTTGTCATCAGGGCCGCGTCGAAGTTCGTATAAAACGTATCGTTCGTCTGGACGGCCAGTTTCGCGCTGGGATTGACACTGCGGAGTGCTTCGAGCGTCTTCCGAACAGCTGCGGCGCCGATGCGGCGGGAGACAATTTCCCTGCCCTGATAATAAACGGCGGCGCCGTTGTGGCAGACATACCCGTCCAGCGGGATATCCGGGATGAAATGATCCACCAGCAGCTTCATCCGGGCAGTGGCGACGACGAATTGTATGCCCTGGGTCCGGCAGCTCATGATGACATCTTTGCTGTAATCCGATATTGTCTTGTCGGTGCGGAACAGCGTCCCGTCAAGATCGGTGACAATCATTTTAATCGGCAAAATATCACGCCCCTGTTTAACGTCTCAGCTTTTTCACGCATTATATCATAATCAAATTTTCAATGACAGAGCGGCTTCCGTTTTTTTGCAGATTATGATACTATAATAAAAAACGATCAACGGAGGTCTGCATATGAAAATTCTTTATGTCAACATACCGACGGGAACGGAAGACAGCGGATTCGGGGATTTTGCGAAAAGCGCCTATGTGCCCCTGATGCGGAAGAATATCGGCCTCGTCAAGTCTCCCGATACTGAGATTGTGTTCCGCTTTTGCGAGTGGGGTATGGGACCGATCGATATGGCGTTTTATAGGTACATTGATCATCTGGCCTCCCGCATGGTATATTATTCTGCCAGGAACGCCAAGGAAGAGGGGTTCGACGCGGTCGTCATCAACTGCTTCGGCGACCCGATGCTCTGGGAGCTGCGGCAGGCGCTGGATATACCGGTCAT
>CAZJCH010000061.1:0-9479 GCA_964544005.1 uncultured Papillibacter sp. | reverse complement strand
TGGGCAATCCGTTTTCCGACTTGGATATTTAACCGGATCGCGGCGGGGATACCGATGATGCTTTTCAGGCGGTCGACGGCTTCGATCAGCAGTCCAACCTTCTCATCGTCCGTTTGACCCCCGAGACGGAGATAATCGGCGATCTGCGCGTACCGGTGTTTGGCGTCGGGATATTTGTACTGCGGGAATGCCGCCTGCTTTCTGGGATTGTCGACGGCGTTATAACGGATGACCTCGCCGATCAGGGCAGCGTTGGCAATTCCGTGAGGGACATGGTGGACTGAACCGAGCTTGTGGGCCATGGAGTGGCACAGGCCAAGGAAGGCGTTTGAGAAGGCCATTCCGGCGATGGTTGAGGCGTGGGCCATTTTTTCCTTGGCTTTGACGTTTTGAGCGCCGCCGCCGTACGATTCGGGCAGATATTTCAAAATCAGCCGAATGGCTTCCAGCGCCAGCCCGTTTGTATATTCTGTGGCGAGGATCGAGACAAAAGCTTCGATGGCGTGGGTGAGAGCGTCGATACCTGAGGCAGCCGTCAGCCCCTTGGGCATGCCCAGCATGAGCTGCGCGTCGATCACAGCCATGTCGGGTGTCAGCTCATAATCGGCCAGAGGGTATTTGAGCCCCTTCCTGTTGTCTGTGATGACGGTGAAGGGCGATACTTCCGAGCCTGTGCCGGCCGTCGTCGGGACACAGACGAGCATGGCCTTCCCGCCCGTTTTGGGAAAGGGGTAGATGCGCTTTCGTATGTCCATAAACCGCAGGGCTAGGTCCTCGAACTGCACCTCGGGGTGTTCATACAGCACCCACATGATTTTTGCGGCGTCCATGGGGGAGCCGCCGCCGACGGCAATAATCACGTCCGGCTGAAAGGCTTCCATCTCCCGCGCGCCTTTTAACGCCGTGTCGATGGACGGGTCGGGCTCCACATCGGAGAAAATCCGGCTGTCGAGGCCCATATCCTTCAGCTGCAGGACGATGGGGTCGATATAGCCCAGGCGGCGCAGCACTGCGTCGGTGACGATATGCGCCCGTTTTTTGCCCATTTGGGAGAGTTCCCCGAGCGCTGTGGAGAGGCAGCCGGCTTTGAAGTAAATTTTCTGCGGCACTCTGAACCAGAGCATGTTTTCCCGCCTTTCTGCGACGGTTTTAACGTTCAGCAGATTTCGAACACCCACGTTGTCGGTGACGGAGTTGCCGCCCCACGTACCGCACCCCAGCGTTAATGACGGTGGCAGCTTGAAATTATAGATATCGCCGATAGCGCCGTGGGAGGCGGGCATGTTGACCATCGTCCGGCCTGTTTTCATCACCGCGGCAAACCGCTCGATCCTGTCCCGCGAGCGGACCTGATCCGTGTACAGGACGGAGGTGTGCCCGAAGCCGCCCAGTTCGATGAGGCGCGCGGACAGTTCGAGCGCCGCGCCGAAGGAATCGGCTTTATACATCGCAAGGATCGGCGAGAGCTTTTCGTGGGAAAAAGGCTCGTCCCGCTCCGGCGACGTCACCTCGGCGATCAGGACCTTTGCCGATTCCGGCGCATCAATGTCCGCCATGGCGGCGATTTTGCAGGCGCTCTGACCGACGAT
The DNA here is from genome assembly GCA_964544005.1 of uncultured Papillibacter sp. Classification (GTDB taxonomy): domain Bacteria; phylum Bacillota; class Clostridia; order Oscillospirales; family Oscillospiraceae; genus Sporobacter. The sequence goes on along the minus strand of CAZJCH010000061.1, from coordinate 7,890 downwards.
GGCCGGCGTGATGGCGCCGCTTATAAACATGACCTTTCTGAGCTTGTCCGCTTCAGCCCGGTCAAGTATATAGGCGCCGCGCTCCTCAAATTCGCGCTTGACCGCATCGTATACCTCGCCGAGAACGATGACGGCTTGCTCGGAGGCGCAGATGACGCCGTTGTCGAAGGTCTTGGACAAAAGCACGGAGCTGATGGCCATTTTGATATCCGCCGTCTCGTCGATGATGACCGGCGTGTTGCCCGGTCCGACACCGATGGCCGGCTTTCCGGAGGAGTAGGCGGCTTTCACAAGCGACGGCCCACCTGTGGCCAGCACTATATCGCATTCCCGCATCAGCTGCTGGGACAGCTCGACGGTGGGTGCGTCGATCCAGTCGATGATGCCCCGCGGCGCGCCGGAACCAACCGCTGCTTCCAATATGATGCGCGCAGCGGCGGCCGTCGATTTTTTTGCCCGGGGATGCGGCGAGAAGAGGATGGCGTTTCTTGTTTTCAGCGCCAGCAACGATTTGAAAATGGTCGTTGACGTCGGGTTTGTCGTCGGAATAATGGCCGCGATAACGCCAACCGGCTCGGCGAGCTTAAGGATGCCGCCGGCATCGTCCCGATCAACGACGCCGCAGGTCTGTTCGTCCTTGTATTTGTTGTAGATATACTCCGAGGCAAAATGGTTTTTAATCACCTTGTCCTCGACGATGCCCATGCCGGTCTCCTCGACGGCCATTTTCGCCAGCGCGATACGGGCGTTGTTGGCGGCCATGGCGGCCTGACGGAAGATCTCGTCCACCTGTTGCTGCTCGAAAGCGGCATAGCTTTTCTGGGCCTCGTGGACCTTGTTGACTTTTAGCGTGAGATCGGCAGAATTCACGGTTTATCAAATCCTTGTCTTTGAGTGTTTATACTGGTTTAGGTTTTCCCGTTTTTGTGGTTTTAGCCTGTGAGGCAGAAGCCGCTGAATAAAGTTGACAAAGCAGCGGAAGCTCCCCGGGCTTCCGCTACTTTGAATGAAAAAGTAATGAAAATAAAAAGGTATTCTTGCACTGCGACTCTTATTGTATAGTTAAATTGTTAAAAAAAACAAAGTAATATGTCAAAAGTATCAAGTTTTGATACAAAATTAAAAGGCTGTAAACAGCCTTTTTAGCGTGTGAGCTCCTGTCTCAGTCCGCGACGTAATAGCAATGATCCAGAATCACATATCCGTTTTCGTCGGGAGTCGTGAAGCGGGGGCAGGCGTAGCGCTCGAAGAACCAGAACGCGCCGTCCTTGTCCGTCACGGGCGCGATGCCGTTTTTCCGGAAGGCCTCCATCACGAGGTCATCCTTGCCGTAGATGTCCGGCTCCGCACCGCGGAGCCAGCACACGCCGAGCGTGCGCGCCGGCAGGTCGATGGACTCAAACCCCACCGGGACCGCCGTCCCCGCCGGAGCGAAGATACCGATCCAGTACTCAAACGGCTCGCCGTTTTTATAGCGCATCATGCCGATATACGCGCCGCCGTCCTCGTAGAAAGCCGTGTTGTACCCTTGCGCCTTCTCGATGGCATCAAACCAGCCGTTTTGGTGCCACTCTTCCCATCTCGCGCTGAAGAAGCCATTGACCCTGTCCGCGTCGCCGTACTTTTTCCCGATGAAGCGCGCCGCGGGCATGCTTTGCTTATAGGTTTTAATTACCTCTGCCATATCTGTCACTCCTATGATTGATAATTTGAAGCGGAGCGGCGGGTGGTAACACAGCTGCGCCCCGTCTCTGCGCGCCTGGGAAGGCGAAACGCCCATGACGCGCCGGAACGCCGCGGAGAACGCGTCCGGCGACTCGTAGCCGTACCGGAACGCAATGTCGATGACGCGGGCCTTCGTATGCTGCAGTTCATGCGCCGCCCGCGTCAGCCTGCGGTTTCGGACATACTCGGCAAACGACATGTGCGCGATGATCGCGAACACCCGCTGGAACATCGGAAACGGGCATATTGCCAGTCTGCCGATCTCCTCCGTGTCGATTTCGCCGTCGAGATGACTTTCAACGTAGGCCATGATGTTGTTGAGGTTGTCTGTCCACTCCATGCGCTCTGCTCCTTTATGTTCCACTATACACGGCGCGCGGCTCTATTTCCCGCGCGTTTGCGACCGAGATTTGACGGGAATCGAGCGATCGAAGGGTCGTTTTATTTCATCAATTCCTCAAGCTGTGCATCGGAGCGGGGATCCGTCCGCCGCGGTGGACAAAAATGCTGCTGTCACAGGGATTGACGGGCATGATGGGGGCGGAGCCCAATAGGCCGCCGAATTCGACGATGTCGCCGACTTTTTTGCCCGGCGCGGGAATGATGCGGACGGCGGTGGTCTTGTTGTTGATGACGCCGATGGCCGCTTCGTCGGCGATGATGGCGGAGAGCGTTTCCCAGGGCGTGTCGCCGGGGACGGCGATCATGTCGAGGCCGACGGAGCAGACACACGTCATGGCTTCGAGCTTTTCAATCGTCAGCTTGCCGGCAAGGGCCGCCTTGATCATGCCGGCGTCCTCCGATACTGGAATGAACGCGCCGGAGAGGCCGCCCACGTGGGACGAGGCCATAACGCCGCCTTTTTTCACCGCGTCGTTGAGTAGCGCCAGCGCCGCCGTCGTGCCGTGGGCGCCGACGGAGGACAGGCCCATTTCCTCAAGGATATCGGCTACGCTGTCGCCGACATGGGGCGTGGGGGCGAGCGATAAATCGACGATGCCAAAGGGGACATTGAGACGCTTTGACGCTTCCTGCGCCACCAGCTGGCCCATGCGCGTGACACGGAACGCCGTTTTTTTAATCGTCTCGGCGACGACGTCAAAGGGCTGGCCCTTGACGGATAAAAGCGCGTGGTGGACGACGCCGGGACCGCTGACGCCCACGTTGATGACGCATTCCGGCTCACCGACGCCGTGAAAAGCGCCCGCCATAAAGGGGTTATCCTCCACAGCGTTTGCAAAGACGACGAGCTTGGCGCAGGCCATACCGCCCGCGTCCGCCGTTTTTTCGGCGCTCTGCTTAATGATGCGGCCCATCAGGGCGACGGCGTCCATGTTGATGCCGGCCTTCGTCGTTGCGATATTGACACTGGCGCACACGCGCTCGGTTTCCGACAGGGCGCGCGGGATCGATTCGATCAGCTTCCTGTCGCTGCTTGTGAAGCCCTTGTGCACCAGTGCGGAGAACCCGCCGATAAAGTTGACGCCGACGGCTTTTGCCGCGTCGTCCAACGCTTTTGCGATAGAGACGTAATCATCGGCATGGCAGCTTCCGGCAACGAGCGCGACGGGCGTCACGGAGATGCGCTTGTTGACGATGGGGATACCGTATTCGCTCTCAATGTCATTACCTGTTTTCACAAGGTTTTCGGCAAGGCGCGTGACCTTGTCGTATATCTGCCGGCAGCAGGACTTGATGTCCGTATCGGCGCAGTCCAGGAGCGATATGCCCATTGTGATTGTCCGGATGTCCAGATTCTGCTGGTCGATCATCTCTATTGTCTGTAGGATCTCATTGGCGTGTATCATGGGTGGCCTCCTGTTTTGTGTTTGGCAGATGTAAAGTCTTCCCCCATTGGGGGAAGCCAATTTCTATTATACTGAATGGACATTCAATATATCATATCCTGTGCATGGCTTCGAAAATATCCTCGCGCTGGATGCGGATGGAGAGGGCTTTTTTCTCGCCGCTTAATTTCAGCGCCTTGCCCAGTTCGTCGAAGGACACCTTGCAGCCGGCGGTGTCGACGAGCATGATCATGGTGAAGTATTCCTGCAATATGGTCTGGCTGATGTCCAGGATGTTGACCCCGTTTTCGGCGAGAAGGGTGCAGACGCCGGCGGCGATGCCGACAGTGTCCTTGCCGATGACAGTAACGATTGCGCGCATAAAAACTCCTCCTGTTGTCGGGGTGGATTTATTATCCGCCCCGTCGTTATGATTCCCATTATCCTGATAATGCGATATTCCGCAGTGGGCGGATATGGAATCCGCCCCACGGATTATTCTTGAATTTCAACGCAAGCCTGCTGCGGTTCTTCCGTTTTATTTTGAGCAAATCATATCACGGAGCTTTGTTTATGTAAATAAAAAGAAACGGTCTCCTGTGACCGTCTCTTCGGGTTTACTGCCTTTAATCGAGGCTTAATTCGTCCAGCGTCAGCTCGAAGGCACCGATAAAATTTGCCATGAAGTAATCGACCTCCGGCATTTTGAGCGCCTCAAGCTTGTTGAGGATCTGGGCTGCGGCCGACTTGAATTCGGTGTTGCCTGTTTTGAGCTCCTCCAGGCACTTGATGTAAGCCGCCAGCTTGTCGGCGGCTTTTATGAGTGCGGCGGTGTCGTGATCCAGGTCGAAAAGCTTTTCATACGACGGGCGTAATGCGTCAGGGAGCGTCGTCAGCAGCTTTTTCGCAGCCAGTGCCTCCACCTGCTTGTAAGCCGTGATGATATCGGGGTTGTGGTATTTGACCGGCGTCGGCATGTCGCCGGTGAAGATCTCCGACGCATCGTGATAAAGCGCCGCAGCGGCCGCCGCGCCGGGGTCGACCGGCTTGCCCATAATGTCGCGGCTGATGACAGCCAGCGCGTGGGCAATGACAGCGACCATGTGGGAGTGCTCCTGGATATTCTCCTGGCTGCTGTTGCGCATCAGCGACCAGCGGCCGATATTCTTCATGCGCGAAATAAGCGCGAAAAAGCTGTAGGACATAGGCGGCTCCTTTCCGGTTATTTTCAATATAACACGGAGATATGAAACAAACAAGGCTGGAAAAACACCATGGCGAGCCTGCCATGGTGTTTTTCCGTATGTGATGAGCGGCGCGGGGAGCAGCGCGTACTTATTCGATGTCGATGACGACAGAATTGTCGGCTTTTGTCTTTTTGGGTACGGTGATACACAGGACGCCGTTGTCGAGCTTTGCCTTGATATTGTTGGCGTCGGCGTCGCCGAGCATGATGTTCCTGCTCATGGAGGTATAACGGCGCTCACGGTGGATATAGTTTTTGTCCTTCTCCTCGACGGTTTCATCTTTATTGACTGAAATGCTCAGCCGCCCGTCGTTCAGCGAAATATTAATGTCCTCTTTCTTCGCGCCGGGCAGCTCCGCCTCAATGAGGTACTCCGACTTGTTGTCCTGAACGTCTACCTTGAAGGTATCTGCCATAAGGTTTCTCCTCAGGGGCCAGCCGTCGGTAAAAAAGTCATCGAGCATGTTTTGGAAGCTGTCAAAACCTGTGCTCAGCACGTCAGCCCTTCTTCTGTTAAACGGTACAAGTCCTGCCATGATCAATCACTCCTTCATAAAATATTGTATTGGTTTAGTTAAAATATGAATTATATTAAAGCTTAGCACTCCGAGCTCGCGAGTGCCAGCTATTACTTATTATATACCATAAGACGCGCTATTAGTCAAGGTTAGTCAAAGTCAGAATTGTAAAAATTCTTTGAACAGGATAGTCAAACAGGGCATATTTATTGTTGAATATTTGTTCAATATATAAAAAACTAAAAAATTAAAAATATTTTTCTTTTTGTGCCGGGAAAGTGGTTTGAAAATCGAGACAAATTTCCAATTAAATGAGAAAAACATTGAAATAAATGAGAAATCCCAATAGTATTTTAATAAATCTCACTTTGCGAAAAATCCGACACGACCTTTGAGCCGTATACCAAGATGACGCGGGGCATGCTCGTCACGGTGCTTCACCGCCTCGAGGGCAAGCCGGCCACAAGCACTGAGAATCCTTTCAGCGATGTGGAAGACGGTAAATACTACACCGAGGCCGTCCTTTGGGCGGCGGGCGAGGGTATCGTCGAGGGTTATAACGGCGAATTCTCACCCAATGTGATAATTACAAGAGAGCAGATGGCGGTCATCCTTTATAGATACGCCGCCTACAAGGGGTACGACATAAGCGCCAGCGCAGACCTTGCGGCGTATAACGACGCATCCGAAATTTCCGGCTACGCGCTGGAGGAGCTGCAGTGGGCGGTCGGCGCCGGTCTGATCAGCGGCAGAACGCCGACAACGCTCGCACCGACAGACAACGCGTCGCGCGCGGAGGTCGCTGAGACCCTGATGAGATTTATGGAAAGCTTTGTAAAATAAACAGAATTAAAGGAGTAGGGCGGTTCTCTGCGGAGAACCGCCCTACTCGCTTGACGAAAGCCCGAAAAAACCTTATTATTAATGTCAGACAGGGGGCAAGCCGTCATGAAAAACAGTATGCCTAATCAAAAGGATAACCAGCCGTACCTCGTCGCGTCTTCGGGGCACGTCACCCGTGTGAGCGGCAGCTTCACCGAGCTTACCGGGTATTCGAAGGAGGAGGTTACCGGCACCGCCATCGGAGACATCCTGTCGATGCTGCGGCTGACCCATAACGCCGCCGGACAGCTGGATATCGGCGGACTGGCAGAGTGCTGGCTGTTCACGAAAGCACTGGAGCCCAGAGAGGTCATTATTTCACGGCACGCCGATGAATCGGATGCCGACGGTTCGGACGATATCTACACCTTTTGCGAAAAACCGTGTTCCAGGCTGGAGGAGGTATTGTCTTACCCGTGCCTCCTGCTGGAGGAAAATGTGATCGGCGTTTCGATTTATTCGGCGCCCGATTTTACGCTTTTAAAGGCGAATCAGAAGTACCTTGAGCTCTGCGACGAGCCCTTTCGGAATCCCGACAGGACGATCGGCAGGACGATTGACGCATTTAGCGACGGCCGCATTGGAGAAGCCGTCCGCAGAAGCCTTACGACGGGAAAGTCGGAGGTCATCAAAGAGCCGCGATTCGATCAGCTTATCACCCCTGTGAAAGCCGACGGAAGGATCAAATATATCGTAACAAATACTCTGAATGTGACAAAACGGGATACGAGCCGACAGCAGAGCGATGAGTGGCTGGCGGCGGTATTTGAAAATATGTCCTTCCCCCTCGTTGCGCTCGATAAGGACGGTACGGGCACAACCGCCAACAGAGCGGCCAGGACGCTGTTTTCAAAGCCCGATACCACGGAACCGCCGCGCGGTTCCGGTGCGGCACAGGAGGGCGGCACGCAGTGTTATGACGCTAACGACAAGCCGATAGACCCCAATGATACGCCTTGCCATAGAGCGCGGTGGGGAGAGCGCGTCCCCGATTTCGTGATGGCCGTCAAAAGGGGCGAGGATACGTCCTATGTGAATGTCAGCGGATCGCCGATTTACGATGGTAACGGCGCATTTGTTGCGGGGCTCGTCAGCTACCGCGACATAACGGAACAGGCTCGTTACGTAAAGCATCACAAGTCCCTGATCGATGCCATGCAGTCCGGCGTCGTTCAATACGACGGCGAGGGCAGGGTCATTGCTATGAACCCTGCGGCGGTCAGGATTCTTGGCATGATGCCCGAGCTGACATTGGGCACGTTAATCACGGAGCAGCTGCGCACCATCAAGTCGGACGGCTCGGGATTTACCAGCGAGGAGTATCCGGTGACAATAGCCCTGCGCACCGGAAAGCCGGTGCGGTATACAAAAATGGGCCTTTTCAACGCTGTCACGGAGGAATACCGCTGGCTCAACGTCAATGCCGTGCCGCTTTTCCATCCGAGCGATACGGCGCCGTATCAGGTTTTTGCCGTTTTCGACGATATTACCGAACAGAAGAAAGCGGAGGACGCGCTCAAAAAAAGCGAGGCAAGTTTACGCTCGGTCTTGGACCATTCCGGAGACTTCATCTACAGCCTGAATACGCAGACGAACACCTACGAGTATGTCAGCCCTTCCGCCGTGACGGTGCTGGGCTGCTCCATCGAGACGTTTATGGCGACCGACGTCAAGACGTTTCACGAGAGCATTCATCCCGACGACCGGGCCGTGTTTGAGGCGGCGCTTCGCG
>CAZJCH010000060.1:0-9557 GCA_964544005.1 uncultured Papillibacter sp. | reverse complement strand
ATTTCGGCGGTTGGGTAGACAACCTCAGTATGCGGCTTTTGGATATTTATCAGGCTGTGCCGATGTTCCTATTGTGCGTGGCATTGGCGGCAATAATGGGAGCAAGCCTTCGAAACGCGATCATCGCGATGGGCATCAGCACGGTGCCCGGCTACGCGCGCATCATGCGGGCGTCGGTCTTGACAGTACGCGAAAAGGAATACATAGAAGCTGCCCGCGCGATCGGCTCCGGCAACGGCAAGATTATTATGAAGCACATCATACCGAACGCGATCGGGCCGCTGATTGTCCAGATTACAATGGGTGTCGGCGCCTGCATCCTGGCCGGTTCCGCCCTCAGCTTTATCGGCCTTGGCGTACAGCCGCCGATCCCCGAATGGGGCGCGCTGATTGCCGACGCGCGGAACACGATGCGGCAATATCCCACACACGCGCTGTACCCCGGTATCTGCGTGATCATCAGCGTCCTTGCGTGCAATCTGCTTGGAGACGGGCTGCGGGACGCACTGGATCCGCGCCTTAAAAACTGAGGTGGCCGAATGAACGAAAACTTACTTGAAATTCGAAATCTCGCGGTTGAATATCATACCGACGATGCCGTTATTTATGCTGTCAATAACATCAATCTCACGGTTAAAAAGGGTGAGACAGTCGGGATTGTCGGTGAAACGGGCGCCGGGAAAACAACGATTGCGAAAAGCGTCCTGCGCATATTGCCGAAGATACAGGCGAAACTCGTCTCGGGCGAAATCCTTGTAAAAGGCGAGAATTTATTAACCCTCTCCGAAAAGGCGATGCGAAAAATCCGCGGTAATAAAATCGCAATGATTTTCCAGGATCCGATGACGGCATTAAACCCCATCGAAACTGTCGGCTTTCAGATTGCGGAGACAATCAAGCTGCACAATAAGATAACGCGCTTGGAAGCAGACCGCCGGGCCTGTGATATGCTCGAAATGGTCGGCATCCCAATGGAGCGTTTCAGAGAGTATCCGCACCAATTCTCAGGCGGAATGAAGCAGCGCGTTGTGATCGCAATGGCGCTTGCCTGCAACCCAGAACTGTTGTTAGCCGACGAGCCGACGACTGCGCTCGATGTGACTATTCAGGCGCAGGTTCTTGATATGATGCGGTCGCTCAAGGAAAAACTCAACACCTCCGTCGTATTGATCACGCACGACCTCGGGGTCGTGGCTGACTTTTGTGATTCCGTCGCTGTGACATACGCCGGCGAAATTGTGGAGCGGGGCACAGTTGACGACATCTTTAATCATGCCGGGCACCCGTATACGCTCGGTTTGTTCGGCTCGCTGCCGAAGCTTGATTCCAAAGCGCGGCGGCTGAGTCCGATCAAGGGACTCATGCCGGACCCGACGAATTTGCCGACAGGCTGCCGGTTCCATGACCGCTGCCCCGACGCAACAGAGAAGTGCACAGCGTCCGCCCCGGTCGAAGTCGAGGCGGCGCCCGGGCATTTCGTAAAATGTTTTTATGCGGGGGTGAGGAAGCATGAATAACGTCAACGTTTCTCGCCGCTCCGCGGCAACCGAAGACACCGGACAATCGGCCGCATTACTTGAGGTCCGCGACCTGAAGAAATATTTCAAAACCCGCGGCGGTATGCTCCACGCGGTGGATGGTATAAGCTTTATATTAGACGAGGGAAAAACGCTCGGCGTCGTGGGTGAGTCCGGCTGTGGGAAATCAACCTTGGGCCGCACGATCCTGCATCTATGTGACCCGACGGGCGGTCAGGTGCTGTACCGGGGTCGGGATATCACATCCCCGGAAAGGAAAGAGCTGCTCCATCTGCGCGCGGAAATGCAGATCATCTTCCAGGATCCGTTTTCGTCGCTCGACCCGCGTATGACGGTGAGCGAAGCCATTATGGAGCCGATCCGCCTGCATCGCAGCATGTCCAAGGCAGATATGCTCAGTGAAACACGGCAGCTGATGGAAACGGTCGGTCTTGCCACCCGGTTTGAAAATTCATACCCCCACGAGCTGGATGGCGGGCGACGCCAGCGCATCGGGATTGCCCGCGCGCTCTCGCTGAAACCGAAGTTTATCGTCTGCGACGAGCCTGTCTCCGCTCTCGATGTCTCCATTCAGGCGCAGATCATTAACCTGATGCTCGATCTGCAGGAGGAACGGGGTCTGGCATATATTTTCGTGACCCACGACCTGTCCGTAGTGAAATACATATCCGACGATATCATGGTCATGTATCTGGGACAGATGGTTGAAAAGTCCCCGGCGGACGAATTGTTCCAGAATCCCCGTCACCCGTACACAAAGGCGCTTCTGTCCGCCATCCCGATCCCCAGTATCCCCAACAAAAAAAACCGCATTCTTTTAAAGGGCGAGATCACGTCGCCCATCAATCCGAAACCCGGATGCCGTTTTTTGGCGCGCTGCCAATATGCCAAAGAGGCGTGTAATGAACCGCAAACACTTGAGGAATGCTCACCCGGGCATTTCGTCTCGTGTTGCTGTTATAAGGAAATAATGAATAATGAGGAGGTAAAAACAAGATGAAAAAAACGCAAAAACTGTTGGCATTGCTGCTCGTCGTCATTTTTATGCTGTCGCTCATGACAGCGTGTAAAAGCGGTGAGACCACCACAAGCCCCAGCGTGGCACCGGAAACCAGTACAGCACCCGAAACCAGTACGGACCCCGGGACCAGCGCGGCACCCGAATCTGCAAGCACAGAACCCGTTCAATCCGACAGAACACTCAATATACAGGCCATGCAAGACAGCGGCACACTCTATCCTCTCGGCGTCACAGGCGGCTTCATTATGCCGCTGTACGCTTTCTATGAGCCGCTGTTCGACACCAGGGTCGATGGTACGCGCAAGTGGGTCCTCGCGACAGGGCTTGACCGGATCAGCGATATTGAGTACACGCTGACCATCCGCGAAGGCGTTAAGTTTAGTAACGGCAACCCCCTCACGGCAGAGGATGTTATGTTTACGATGGAAACCTGCAAGGCCAATCCGCAGTTTATGCTTAATGTCAAGGCCGTTGACTTTGAGAAGACAAAGGTGACAGGCGACTATACGATCGATCTCTGGTACACGGCGTTCAACGCCACCCAGGAGCCCGGCTTCCCCTCGATGCTCATTATGGACAAAGAATCCTTCGATGAAGTGGCGTTATCAAAAACCCCTGTCGGAACCGGCCCGTACGTGGTGAACGAATACGTCATCAACAGTCACCTGTCGGTTACGGCGCGGGATGATTACTGGGGTGGAACGCCCAATATCAAGAACATCGAATTCAAGGTCATCAACGAAGCTGCGCAGATCGTGAACGCCCTTGAAACAAAAGACGTCGATATGGCGGGGCCGATCCAGGTTGCGGACGTCGACTATGTCAAGGAGCTCGGATACGACGTTCCAATCATCAACGGCGGTTATCCGGATGTCGTCATGTTCAGTTTGCTGCCGGGCGGCCCGCTCGAATCCAAGGAAGCCCGCTGGGCCGTCAGCCAAGCGATCGACCGGCAGGCGATTGTCGATATTGTTTACAAAGGCCTGTCGACAGTCCCCGGATATCCGGCTTCCAAGTACGACGTGGACTTTGAGGACCGGTTCCTCAACATGCACGATACATATGCAGTCGGTTACAACACCGAAAAGGCAAAGGCATTAGCCGAGCAGTCGGGTCTCACAGGGAAGACGCTCCGCCTTATTACGAACGGCGCAACGCAATATAACACAATGGCGGAGATGATCCAGGCGAACCTGCTTGATATTGGCGTCAAAGTGGAGATCATCCAATATGACCAGGCGACATATTTCCCGACCCTCATGGACGCCACCACTTATGACATGGCACTCTTCGGGCCGGCTGCCCCGAGTATGATGGTCGTCGATATCGTGGCCAATTACCCGATGATCATCCCGCAGGGCTGGACCGGGACTGACCGCGACAAATTCGGCGAAATCAGCATGGGCGCTATCGCAACGTACGATAAAACCGAGCGCGGCAATAAGCTGTACGAGTCTTTGAAGATCTGGGTGGATGTCTGTCCGTGGTTTGCCTTAAGCGAGGTCGTTGCGCCCAGAGCGATATCGGCTGAGCTCACCGGTGTCGAATACATGATCGCCGGAAGCATCTATTACCAGGACATCGCTTTCGTCGGATAACAAAAAACACTCCGCCACCCGACAAATGAGGCGGAGACATAGTCCGGCCGCTCCTCTATACCATCGTATGTTATAGAGGAGCGGTTTTCTTAAGCGGGCACTCATCAAATAATCCCTAAAGGATGGTGAACCATGCAGGAAAAGTACGAAAAACTGTTTTATGAATTTGTGCCCCAGGAAACGCGCTGGGGCGACTGGTGCCATTCGCCGCAGGCATATTTCCGCGGCGAGAAGGATATGCCCGGAGCGGCAATGAACGTCGGTTTTCAGGTGTTCAAGGCTCCGGTTCTTTTGGAGCGCGAGCCGCACTTTCACAGAGAGGATGAGTACCTCGTGTTTTTTGGCGCGAAGCTGCCCGATGTGTTCGCATCTTTCGACGCCGAAGTGCATTTCTTTATAGGCCCAACACTTGAAGCGATGGAGAAAATCGTCATAACGGAGCCGACGATTATAAAGCTGCCGAAGGGCTGGTGGCACAGTCCCCTGAACTTCGTCCGGATCGACAAACCCCTCTTGTTCCAGGCAGTGATGCTTTCGGGCAAAACGGGAATGATCAAGTTTGTACAGCGCAAGGACGGCGAGCGGCAGTATATCTACGGCGGCGACGAAACGGGCCTGTGCGTTTTCGACTCCCATAAAAACTGCAATTACTGCGGCTACTGCTTCTCGCACCCCGACGAGGTACCGGAGCGACCGTATACACACGTCAAATGGGTTGTTGTCAACGAGGACGGCGTTGCGTCTTATACAGATACCGGAGCGTACGACCCCGCGAAGGCGCCGTTGGGACCCGACTGCGTCATTATGCCCGGGTATATATCAAAGCCTTATTCCGGTGCGACGACGCTCAAAACCAAAAAGCCCGCCCTGTCACCGGAGGTGGCCAAATGCGTGCTCGCGATGCCAAAGGAAGAGACAAAATGGGACAAATGGTGTCCGTCGCCTCAGGCATACTTCCGGGGTGAAACATATATGGAGGACGCCACGTACCACGTCGGCTATCAGGTTTTTACCGGTCCCAACGACATGGAGGATTCGCATTTCCATCAGGGCGCCGAGGAATATATATTCTTTATGGGCGGCGACCCGATGAACATTTTCGACTTCGACTGCGAGATTGAAATGCGCTTCGGGGACGATCCCAAGCATATGGAGTCGAAGCTCATCACAAAGCCGACGGTGGTTCGTATTCCCGCCAACGTCTGGCACTGCCCGATTCTGTTCCGGAAGATGAACAAGCCGGTTATATTCCAGGCGGCCTTTTTATCGGGCACATGGGGAACGATCGTTCAGGCGCCGGATGATAAGAAATCTGAACTTCCGCCGGAGGTGCTTGAAAATACGCCCTTTGCCAGGTCGCATACTTACAATTATATGGGTGATAACGTCCGCTTTTGTAAGTACAACGACAGGAAACGCTGCAACATCTGCGGCGCGTGCTTCCCCACCCAGGAGATCAGGGAATAAGCACCGTGTATATCTTTCAGGATAATATCCCCACATAGGACGTCGCGTAAAGTGACGTCCTGTGTTATAATAATGAAAAAAACGGCCAGGAGCTTTTTATGGAGACTATATTAACAGGAAAAACATACGACATCCAGGGCTTTTCCGTGCAGGATGGGCCCGGGATCCGGACGACCGTGTTTTTGAAGGGCTGCCCCCTGCGCTGTCCCTGGTGCCACAGCCCGGAGTCTCAGGCGTTCCCCACCGAGCTCAACTGGATGAGCGTCCGCTGCCTGGGGTGCGACGTCTGCGGAAAATGCCTTGATGCCTGTCCCACCGGCGCGATCACCCGGGGTCCCTTCACTGAGAACGCGGCGGGCGAGGCAATCGTGTACCCCGAGGTGGACAAAGCCAAATGCGACGATTGCGGCGACTGCGCCAGAGCCTGCAAGGCAGCCGCCCTGTATATGTGCGGGACAGACCAATCAGTGGACGAGGTTATGCGCCGCGTCCTGCGCGATCAGCCATTTTTCGAGGAATCCGGAGGCGGCGTGACCATTTCGGGCGGTGAATGCCTCTGCCAGCCGGAATTCACGCTGGAGCTTTTAAAACGCTGTAAAGAGCACCAGATCCACACTGCCGTCGATACGACTGGGTTTGTGCCGTGGGACGTGATTGAGAGCGTTCTCCCCTATACCGATGTGTTCCTGTATGATTTGAAGGGTATGGACAGCGCGCTGCACAAGCAAGTTGTCGGCGTCCCCAACGAGCTGATCCTCGAGAATGCCCGGAAGATCGCCGCGGCGGGCGGGCGGCTGTGGGTACGCATCCCTGTCATTCCGCTGTTCAACGATTCCAAGGAGCATTTTGATAAATACGGCGTGTTCCTGTCGGAGATTAAGGACGCCCTGGATATCGTCCAGCTCCTGCCTTACCACAAAATGGGCGTGTCCAAGCATGACAGGCTTCTGAAAAAAGAGACCGTCTTCGTGGCCGAGCCACCGAGCGACGCGCTCATGCAGGCGCGGAAGGCGCAGCTGGAGGGCTGCGGGCTGAAGGTCAGGGTGCATTGAAACGGGCACTCCTTGTTGATGCGGTCAGCGCGATGGATGATGCGTGATGCGGTGAAGATGCTATTATTCGTTAACGGGACGCTGGGGACAGCGTCCCCTACTTGTCAATTATGCCAAATCCTGATACGATATCCACAATAATGAAATTCATCAAGGGAGCTGTTTAAGTGATGGGTACCGATATCAGTACAAAAGATATCCCGGAATTTGAGCCGGTGGACCGTTCCTTGTTCGTCGGCACTGTCAACGACCCCGGCAATGTCAAAAATAAGCCGCGGTATGCCTGGGAGACGCCTCCTGCGCCGATCCCGGAGGAAATGATCGCGGAGACGCTGGAAGCTGATGTCGTTGTTATCGGGGGCGGTATCGCCGGTCTGGCGGCCGGTGCCCGGTGCACTGAAAAGGGGATGCGCGTCATTGTCGTGGACAAGCATAACGGCCTCGTCGCCCACGGCGCGCATATCGCGTGCCTTGATTCTCCCGTCATGCGAAAGCTGGGCGTCAAAATCGACAAGGAGGAGTTCGCCCGCCGGTGGATGCACACGTCGGGCAGCCGTGTCAACGAGGATCTCCTGTGGCTCTATATCAATAAGGGCGAGGAGGCCGTCCAGTGGCTGCTGGACCTGACGGGCGGCGAATGCGAGCTGCATCTCTACGGCGGCCAGTATAAGGGCCCGGAATTTACAGAATTTGCAGCCACGCACTATTTCGAGAAGAAAAAGGGCAGTCATTATAAATGGTTTGGCGCGTTTCTCTTCTGTGAGATTCTTCAGGAGGTCATTCTGAAGGGCGGCAACAGGATCATCCGCAATACGCGCGCTGAGCAGCTCGAAGTATATAACGGGCGCATCGGCGCGTTCATCGCCAAGGGTGAGGACGGCGTATACAAGCGCTTTAAGGGCAAAAGGGCTGTCGTTTTGGCCACCGGTGATATCGGGGGCGACCCGGAAATGCTGGCAAAATACTGCCCTCTGGGGCTCAAGCCTAAGAAGAACGGCTATTTCCCAGCCGGTCTCAACACCGGCGACGGTCACAAGATGGCCTACTGGCTGGGCGCGGCGATGGAAGACGCGTCCTGGGCGCTGTCGCTGCATCTGATCTCCTACGCCATGTACAGCTTCTTCTTCCTGCACGTCAACCGCAAGGGGAAGCGCTTCATGAACGAGGACACATGGGCGCAAGCCAAGGCGATCCGCGTTTTGATGCAGCCTCAATGGGGTAACGGAGATTGGGCGTTTTCCGTCTTTGACAGCAAGTGGTTTGCTGAGGTGGGCGCGCGCGTCCATCTGGCCGGAGGGCAGTTTACCGAGCCGCTGATGGCTGAATACGGGCAGAAATGGAGCGAGGATAACGGCGTGAAAGAAGCCATCGACGCTTATATAAAGAAAGGCGCCTGCCTTGTTGCCGACACGCTGGAGGAACTGGCGTCTAAAATGGATGTGCCCGTCGACACATTTGTCGACACGGTACGGCGGTATAACGCGCTTTATAAACTGGGAAAAGACCTCGATTACGGTAAGCGGGCCGAAATGCTCACAAGTATCGATAAGCCGCCCTATTACGCCCTCAAGTTCGGCCCGGCGCTTCTAAACGTCTTCGGCGGCGTCCTGACCGATACGAAGATGCATGTCCTTGACAAGGATCAGAATCCGATACCCGGCCTTTACGCCGTCGGGAATGTGGCCGGCGGCCTGCATGGCATCGATTACCCGCTCCTCTTAAACGGCAACAGCCATTCCCGCGCGCTCATTTGGGCCCGCGAAGCGGCCGACGCGATAGAGACAGAGGATTAAAATGCAAACCCGGGGCTAAATGTCTTGAATATTCCGACATGATTTGCTATAATTTGCTACGGTATACTTTTCCATTGCATAACTTATTTTTTTGGGGAGGAAAATCATGTTAGCGTTAGGGATCATTTTAATCATTGCGGGTGCCGGTTCAGCAATTTATGGGTTTATATCCAACAACAGTTGGGAGTCGCAACTCAGCAGTTTACTGTCCAGCGGCTCGGTTAATCCCGGTACTCTGTGGATCATCATCGGTGTCGTCGCCATTATTATCGGCATCATCCTCACAGTCGTCAGCAGCAAAAAAAGGCCGCCGCAGCAAAGACCGCCGCAGCAATATTAATAGCGTAATAATAAGAAGCCGTCCCAACGCATAGCCGCCACGGGGCGGCTTTTTATTTTGAATGGCCGCACAGACTGCGGATACTCCTGTGCTCATTTATCTGTCAGCAGCTTATTAATCATCTTCTCTATTTTAGACAGCCTGATGTCCGGGGAAAAGCGTCCGACGACCTGTCCGTATTGGTCGACGAGGAATTTGGTGAAATTTAGTTTGATATCTGCTGTGCCAAATATAGGCTTTTTTTGCGATTTAAGGAACGTATACAGCGGCGCCTCTTTCGGGCCGCTGACGAAAACCTTGCCGAGCTGAGGGAACGTCACGCCGAAGCGCACCTTGCGCACCTCGTGAATCTCCGCCGCGTCCGCTTCCGTTTCCATGAACTGATAACAGGGAAAATCAAGGATTTCCAACCCGGCGTTATGATACCGGGTATAAAGTATCTGCAGCCCGTCATACTGCGCCGTATATGGACAGCCTGTGACGGTATTGACGATGAGCAGTACTTTATTTTTATATTCCGTGAGGGAAATATCCCGTCCCTGGTCGTCTTTTACTGAAAAGTCATATATGGTCATACAGACAGCCTCCTTAAAACTATGTTATAATTAATGTCGGCTCATTGGCTTCATGAAAATAATCCACCGCAGAGGTTACAAATGCCTAATAATAACGGAAAGCCAAATAATTGCACATGGAAACTGCCTCAGATACTGCCGCGGCTCCTCCTGGCCTGGTATGACCAAAGTGC
>CAZJCH010000059.1:0-9601 GCA_964544005.1 uncultured Papillibacter sp. | reverse complement strand
GCTCATGGGCATCGGCCAGGGACTCGGTACGCTTCCGTGCCATGATCAGTTTTCCGAGCGGCTGGAACAGGCGCTGCGTGCGTTTGAAGGCAGCGCACCGTCGTCTCAGGAAGTTCGGGAGGTTCTGGAATTCATGTACGACACGCCGCTCAGGAATAAGGACAATACGCTGGCGTTCTGGATGCTGCAGGCGGTCCATTCGCTGACGGAAAAGCTCATCGGTTTTCTGACGCCGGAGGATGCCGCCGCCCTGACGGCGCTGTACAGGGAAGCCTACCCAAGGTCCGCCCGCATGCCGGCTCAGAAGAAGATCGCCGCGTTGCTGCAGTCCCAGGCCGGCGACAGCCCGGAACGCGGGAAAAGAAGCCTGTGGGATATCCTCAGAGGGCGCGGAAAATAAATTGAACTTAAGTTCAAAATATTAATAAGCCTCGGGAAGGAGCGTCGGTCGTGACGCAGTATAACAAAGGCGCACCGATGTGGTTCTGGGGTATGATACCGTTGCGGAATACCAATTAGATAAATTGTATATCTGGAAAGGTAGCTTTCTAAAATAACCATTGCTTTTATATCTTTTAATCAATACAATATTAAGGGAAAAGATATAAAAGGGGCGGGGCAATTGGATACGCTGCAGCTGAAGCTTTTTGTGTCGGTATCACAGACGCTGAACTTCACCAAGACGGCCGGTGAGTTTTTCATGACGCAGCCGACGGTGTCCAACTATATCAAATCCCTTGAAAACAACCTCGGCGTCAAGCTCCTCAACAGGGACAGCCACAGCGTTTCGCTGACAGCCGAGGGGGAGGAATTCGTCGGATACGCCAGTCAGCTGCTGACGATCCAGATGGAGGCGGAGAGCAGGCTTCGCAATATCGCCGAAGGCCGGCGCGGCTATATCCGCATTGCCATGCTGTCCAGCACGGCGGAGCTGTTTTCGGAATGCCTGTCCGAATTTTCCCGCGAGCAGCCCGGCGTACAGGTGGATGTGGGCATTAAAGAGGGCACGGAAATGATGCGGGCCATCAGCCAGAACGCTTATGATATTTACTTTGCCAACCGGTACATGATACCGGACAACGACAGCGTCGAATACATCGTCACAGGGACAAGCCATCTAAGCCTGTTTGTCCACCGTGATATCGCCGATAAAATCGATTTAAACGACTGGTCGACGCTGAACGTGCATCATTTTGTCTCCGTCCCGGAGACGGACTTCGCGCTCTACGGCCAGATTAAAACCATTTGTGCCAACAGGGGTATTGTTCCGGACATCATCAATTATTATAATCGGGCGGATACGCTGCTGATGGCTGTTAATACCGGCGTCGGGATGGCGATTCTGCCGCCGGCGCTGAAGTATTATTACAATTTTCCGAATGTGGTTTCCATTCCGATTGAAGGTGACGACGCCGTTATCAACTCGGTGATCGCCTGGTATAAAAGCCTCGGAAATCCCGACGCGTTAAAATTCCTGCAGCTCGAAGCGCTGAAAAAGCCGCGGTAAAGCTTGAATATCTCTTGTATGGGTCGCTGCCCTCGGCGACCATTTGTCATTTTTGAGCATCCCATACGAAATCATTATCGCCCTATAAGGAACACTTTTTGACAATCGTATTTCCTTAATTTATAATAAAACCACCGGAATGGCTGAATACTAAAAAACGGCATCAGCAGCTGCAAGCTGCTGATGCCGATCACGAAGCAACTGACGAAGATTTGAATAAATGAATGAAAGAGGTTATGCGTATGGCCAGCAAGAGAAAAATTATCATTACCGTCGCTCAAACGGGAAATTTCCAGGGGAAAGCTCAGAATCCCAATCTGCCCGAGCAGCCGAACGAGATCATCCAGTCCGCTTATGACTGCTATAACGCGGGCGCAGCGATCGTCCACATTCATGCCCGCGACAAGGCCGGAAATTCCTGCAACGATCCGAAGGTTTTCGCCGAAATCAATACGGGCGTGCGCGCCAAGTGCTCCATCATCACCCAGAACTCCACGGCGCCGGCCACAAAGCCCGGCTCGGAAGCCGACGACGGCGTTCAGCTCCTTTACGACGATTCCGTCAGGGATGCGCTGCCGGAGATGTGCTCGCTGGATACCTCCCTCATCACCACCGTATGGGGTGATTTGTCCTTCATCTACAGATGGGAGCGCCCGTGGCTCGTAAAGCAGGCCAAGAGGATGATGGAACTGGGCATCAAGCCGGAGATCGAGGTCTTCAATCCCTCCAGTATTGAGGAAGTTTTCGGCATCCTCGCCCCCCAGGGCGTATTTCCGGAGCCCGTCTCCCTCACCTTCGTCATGGGCATGAACAAGGTCAGCCAGGGCGCTATCTCCTACAGCCAATTAAATCATGACCACATGATCAACCTGCTGCCGAAGGATCGTTATGTCAACTGGTCCACCATGGCCATCGCCGCCAACCAGCTCCCCGGCGTGACCTACGGCATGCTCAAGGGCGGCAACGTCCGCGTCGGCATGGAGGACAACATTTATTACTCCCACGGCCGCCTGGCCAAATCAAACGCGGAGCTTGTCGAGCGCATGGTGCGCATCATCCGCGAGCTTGAAATGGAAGTCGCGACGCCGGAAGAGGCCAGAGAGATTCTCAAGCTGAAGCCCCTGAAGTAAGCTATTGGATATCCCCCGCCGCCGGCGGGGGATATATAGAACAAATAGAGGAGAAAGATATGAAACTTGACAGCGTAAAGCATATCGGCATCATCGGCCTCGGTATGATCGGCGACAGCCTGGCGGTCCTGACGACGGGGCACGGCTACAAAACCACTTGTGTCGCCCGCCGTGCGGAGATGCTGCCGGAATATAAAAAGACGTACGACATGTACTTCCAGCAGATGATCGACCATGGCGTCATGCAGCCAGGCCAGCGCGAAATCTGCGAGAAGTATCTGAAGTATACGCTCGATTACAACGAGCTTCAGGACTGCGATGTCATTTTTGAGTGTGTCACGGAGAATCTGGATCTCAAGCACGACATTTACAGCCGCCTCGAGAAGATATGCCCCGGCGTGAAGGTCATCTGTTCGGCCAGTTCCTCCTTTGTCCCTGACATGCTGGCGGAGAAGGCCGCCATACTGAAGGACCGCATTATCGTCACCCATCCTTTTAATCCGGCGCACATGGTACCCTTCTTTGAGCTGTGCGGCGGCGCATCCACCGGCGAAGGCGTCCTTCAATTTGCCAAAGAGGTGCTGGAGTCCCTGGACCGCAAGCCCGTCATCCTCAAAAAACCCGCGCCCGGCTTTATCGGCAACCGGCTCCAGTTCGCGCTCTGGCGCGAGGCGCTCAATCTTGTGGAGAGCGGCATCTGCGACCCGCGGGATGTGGATACCTGCCTCAATTACAGCTTTTGCCCCAGATACACATCCATCGGTATGTACGAGCATTTTGACAACGGCGGCCTGATGCTCAACATCGTCACCTGCGACACCGTATTCCCGACCCTTTCAAACATCGACAAGGCGCCCCCCGCCATCACCGACAGGATTGCCCGGGGCGATACGGGCGCCAGAGCCGATTCCAAAAAGGGCTTTTACGATTGGAACGGCGTCGACATGGCGGCCTACAGAGAGCGCGTCAACGCCCCGTACTGGAAGTTCATCAATTGGGACGTCCCTAAAGAATAGTGTGAAGTGTAAAGTGTTAAGAGTTAAGAGTGAAAATAAAAGGAGGTTGTTTTAGTGGTATATGACAATATAAACGGCGGAGAGTTCGCCAAGCATTTTGTTCAGACGCTGCAGGTACCGGCCGATATGGGGACGCCGGAATTCCGGGCGATGTACAAGACCTTCGCCAAGCGTGTCCTGTGGATGGACTCGAACGTCTGCGAAGGCGCCTTTCAGATGAATACGGCCTGGTATTTCGCGGTTCCGCCGAGAGATCCGATTTACACCGAGCATTCCCACGACTTCGACGAGCTGATCGGTTGGTTCGGGAGCAATCCGGACGATCAGGAGGATCTGGGCGGCGTGATTGAGTTCTCGGTCGGCGGCGAAGCCCACAGGCTCACGAAAACCACAATGATCTGGCTCCCCGGCGGCACCTCCCATAACCCGGTCCGTATTCTGGAGGTCACGCGGCCGATCTTCCATTTCTCCATCGTCACGAACCCGACATACGACGGAAAGCAGATTTACAAATAAGAAGCATCGCGTGATATTATCATACAAAGCCCGGTTACCGTCCAATAAACGATTACCGGGCTTTTGCGAATGACGGCATCATCAAACGGGAACACTCCATACCGGACTTCTCGTTTATTTGACTTTATGGTCACCTAGTGTTATACTGTAAATAAGCTCTTGTTTATGGGCGTATTAAATAAAAAAGGCTATTACCACGAAAAGTCACTTTTTATTAGGGTGACTTTTATTGTTTATATGAGATGTATAAATTTACCAATTATTGTTCTGCTCGAAAAACCAAAGAAAAGAGGCGCTGACAAGATGAGCTTCAAGAATCCGAATAAGTTGAAGAAACCGAAGAAAAACATAAAAAAGACGCCCGTTAAGCCTGCAATAACAACAGAAACAGTAACTAAAAAGATAACTGAAAAACTTAAATAAAAGAGGCTATTCTGTGTAAAACTTAGATTATCAGGCTAATATAGAATAACTAATAATCGGAGATTATATGAAAATATTGCTTGTTTATCCGCAAATACCTGTCACCTATTGGGGATTTCAGCATGCGCTGAAGTTTATTTCAAAGAAAGCGGCTTTCCCACCGCTGGGACTGCTTACAATTGCGGCAATGCTGCCGAAGTATTTTGAAAAAAAGCTTGTAGACATGAATGTTGAGACACTGAAAAACAACGACATTCTATGGGCGGATTATGTCTTCATAAGCGCCATGGTCGTGCAAAAGGACTCGGTCAGAGCCATCGTGGAACGCTGTAAGAAGGCCGGTGTGAAAACAGTCGCGGGCGGGCCGTTATTTACATCGGAATCTGAGCTCTTTGGCGATGTCGATCACCTCGTTTTGAACGAGGGAGAGCTCACAATACCCGACTTCCTCAGAGATCTGGAGCTAGGCCGAGCAAAGCACATGTATACCTCGACCGAATGGGCGGATATGAGCAGGACACCGATCCCGGAGTGGGGACTCATCAACGTGAAAAAGTACGCAGCCCTGAATATACAGTACTCGCGCGGCTGTCCGTTTAACTGCGAATTTTGTGATATCACGAAGCTCTTTGGTCATGTACCTCGGACAAAGGAAAAGCAGCAGCTCCTCGAAGAGCTTGATGCGATTTACAACACTGGCTGGAGGGGAGAGGTTTTCTATGTCGACGATAACTTTATCGGCAATAAGGGAAAGCTCCTAGACACGATTTTACCTGCCGTTATCGACTGGATGGAAAGACATCATAAGCCGTTCCGATTCCTGACAGAGGCATCCATCAATCTCGCTGATGATGAAGCGCTGATGCGCATGATGGTGAAAGCCGGATTCTATGATGTTTTTGTCGGAATAGAAACCCCGGACGAAAAAAGCCTGACGGAATGCAAGAAAGTTCAGAACAAAAATCGCGACCTGATTTCAAGCGTAAAAAAAATTCAGGAATTCGGGCTTGAGGTGCAGGGCGGATTTATAGTCGGATTTGACAACGATAATCCAACAATTTTTGACCGTATGATCAGCTTTATTCAGGAAAGCGGTATCGTTACGGCAATGGTCGGTTTGCTGAACGCACCCAAGGGGACCGGCCTGTATCAGCGCTTACAGCGCGAGGGGCGTATCACAACAGAATTTTCCGGCAACAATACAAACTTCACGATGAATTTTGTTCCCAAAATGGATAGAAACCTTTTGGTTAAAGGTTACGAAACCGTTGTCTCCACAATATATTCGCCAAAGCATTATTACGAACGTGTACGGAATTTTCTAAAATCGTACAGTCCCACAAAACCCGTGAAAAAAGAATTAAGCGCTGTCAATATCCTGGCGTTTTTTAAGTCAGTCTTTAAGCTTGGCATCATAGGAAAAGAGCGGCGTTATTACTGGAATCTCCTGTTTTGGTCGGTCTTCAGACGGCCCAAAGTGTTTACAGCAGCCGTCAGGTTTTCCATATATGGATTTCACTTCAGGAAGGTTTATGAGGGCATTGGCTAAAGAAAAATAACGTAAAGATAAGGGTTGATAATGATAGTAAATAAAATACCAAGAAAATTAAAGACAGATCATATTTTCCGCATGACTGACGATACGGGGATCCTGCATCATTCAAACTACGGCGTTCCCGATCTATCGAAGGGTTATACGACCATTGACAACGCAAGAGCGCTCGTCATGGCCGTTAAGCTGTTCGATCAAACGCAGTTAAAAAAGGTTGAAAATCTGATTTACAAGTATGTATCTTTTCTTTGCGTTGCTCAGGATGAAGACGGTACTTTTAAGAACACTATGGGATATAATCGTGAATTTCTTGAGGAAAATAAATCGGAGGAATGCTTCGGACGATGCTTATGGGCATTGTGCTATACATTCAAGGATCCTAACATACCGCATAGCATCAAGAAGGCCGTAAGGGATCTGATTGACAAAGCATTGCCGCGGTGCATGGAACTGACCTCCTCCAGGGCTATTGCATATGTAATCATCGGGCTTAATTACCTTGGTAATGAAAAAACAAACGGCTATATATCAAAGCTGGCCGCTTTACTTGCAGACCATTATGCGCATTACAAAAATGGCACTTGGCATTGGTTTGAAGACAGGTTAACCAACTGCAATGCAGTATTGCCCTGGGCATTACTGACGGCGTTCAGGATGACGAAAGAAGAACGATATCTGAGAATAGGCAGAGACAGCTTGCGGTTTCTGGAGAGTAAAACTTTTACCGAGAATTATTTCAAGCCGATCGGCGATATCGGATTGCGTTACCAGGGAAACGAGGCGGACCAATTCGATGAACAGACGTTGGAAGCCAGCGAATCTACATCAGCTTATATCGAAGCCTTTCTGTCAACGAGTGATTCAGAGTATATTGAAAAGGCGAAGGCTTGCTTTGCCTGGTTTTTAGGCAGGAATTCGAAAAGACGCACGTTACTGGATTTTGAGACAGGAGGATGTCATGACGGTATTGAATCCGACAGATTGAATCCGAACCAGGGCGCGGAAAGCATTATATCCTTCTGGCTGGCTTATCTGGAGATCAAGAAATATTTAAGACCCGAGAAAACGATATAGATTCTCGTGAAGAGCAAACAAACCGTACGCTTAGTGTCAGCACATACTGAAGTATCAAGGACGCGCTTCAAGCATTTGAAGCGGGTCCTTTTCTCTGGCACAGGGCGTTAGCATTAATACGATTTCCATACATATTTCGTTGCGGGCAGATAAAAATATCAGGGAATAAAGGAGGATGAAATATGCCAGTAACGTATAAAGACCCGGCGGCGGCGACGCCGAATGCTTTTCCGGGACAGAAGCAGGCGCGGCAGCCCGGGACGCAGACTGTTATGAATCCGGCGCCCGTCACCGACAACGCCAAATATGTGGGATCGGGCAAGCTGAAGGACAGGGCCGCCGTCATCACGGGCGGAGACAGCGGGATCGGGCAGGCGGTCGCGATCGCTTTTGCCAAGGAGGGCGCCGACGTGGCCATCGTCTATCTCGACAACAACGAGGACGCTGCGGGGACGAAACAGGCGGTGGAATCTTACGGCCGGCGCTGCTTTGCGTACGCCCTGGATCTGAAGGCGGAGCAGTCGGCCGTTGATACGGTGCAAAGAGCCATGAAGGACCTGGGAAGAATTGACGTTCTTGTCAACAACATCGCCGTCCAGTATCCGCAGAACAGCATCGAGGATATCCTGGCCGAGCAGCTGGTGGAGACCTTTGAGACGAACGTTTTCAGCTATTTTTATATGGTCAAGGCATGCCTTCCCAAGCTGAAGGAGGGCGCCAGCATCATCAACACCACGTCCATCACGGCGTATAAGGGCGACGAAACGCTGATCGATTATTCCGCGACAAAGGGCGCAATCGTCTCTTTGACGCGGTCGCTCTCCATGTCGCTTATAAAACGCGGCATCCGGGTCAACGCCGTCGCGCCGGGGCCTGTCTGGACGCCACTGATCCCGTCGAGCTTTTCACCGCAGGAGGTGGAGAAATTCGGCCAGGACACCCCGATAGGCCGCGCGGCGCAGCCCTTTGAGCTGGCGCCGACGTATGTCTATCTGGCAAGCGACGATTCCGCGTATGTATCAGGCCAGGTGCTGCATATAAACGGCGGCGTCATAACGGAGTCGTAACAAACAGCCTGCACTCAAGCAATACCCCAAATTCCGACGTTGTTCACAACTGCCGGATTTGGGGTATTGATTTTTGGATAAACAGAATTTATAATGATGTACAAGCATACATATAATGTTAAATAATCCAAAATAAACCAAGGAGGCGGATGTCAATGGCACTACCGAAATTCGATCCTAAGGAGCTCAGGGTCGTCAGCAAAATGCCCGGATTTTTTGGCTCGGACACGCCGATCTATGATTTTCCCGTCACGCCGAAGGAGGCGAATATCGCGTTATACAAGAGAAAGCCCATATGGCAGATCACAAGCCTGGAGCAGCAGATTTTTTCGCCGAAGGTCTACCCCGATAATGTCGCCCGGGCGTTTGTGTTCGACGCGCACAATATGCCGATGAGCGAGGGGGGAGGGAAGGATATGTTCGGGCTGGAATGGGAGTACGTGCCCGTTGTCAGCGGCTCCATTGTCCGCCCGGGAAAGCCCTTTCTCGCCGATGCCAGCGAGTGGTACGATAAGATCGTGTGGCCGGATATCGACAGCTGGGACTGGGAAGCGGAAGGGAAACTGAACGAGGTCTACCTGTCGGATGACCGCTTTGTTATGTGCTGGCTGTTAAACGGCTGGTATGAGCGGCTGATTTCGTTCATGGACTTCGAGGGCGCCATCATGGCAATGGTCGACGAGGACCAGAAGGAGGCTGTGAAGGCTTTCTTCGACAAGCTCACCGACCTCTACATACGCCTCGTTGACAAGCACCTGACCTATTTCCCGAAGATTGACGGCTTCTGCGTCCATGACGATTGGGGCTCTCAGAAGGAGACCTTTTTCTCACCGGCCGTCGTGGAGGAAATGCTCGTGCCTTACATACGGCGGCTGACAGATTTTATCCACTCCAAAGGCAGATATTGCGATTTTCACAGCTGCGGCCAGGGCCTCAAGCAGGTCCCGAATATGATCGCCTGCGGCTGGGATTCCTGGAGCGGGCAGGCCATGAACGACACGCAGAAGGCTTATGAGCTTTACGGAGACAAAATTATCATCGGCGTCATACCGGACGCATTCAATCCGGCGGCGACCTCCGAGGAAGAACAGCGCGCCGCCGCCAAGGCCTATGCCGACAGGTTCTGCCGGCCCGACAAGCCCTCCCTCTTCGGCTTCGAGGGCTCCGCCATGCTGACGCCGGCTTTCCGGGAGGAGCTGTACAAACAGTCCCGGGCCAATTACAGCAAGGATATGGCATTTGTTTAATTCAGGGCTGTAACAGTAAAAATCAAGCTCCAGTCAGCGCCTTAGTGTAAAATAATCATTGGCAAAATA
>CAZJCH010000058.1:0-9715 GCA_964544005.1 uncultured Papillibacter sp. | reverse complement strand
GGCCGACGACCTCGCCCTTTGTGTTGAGGACGGGCCCGCCGCCGCTGCCCATGGAGATGGGGGCGGTGTACTGGATGAAATCCGTTTCGTTGACCTCGCGGGCGGGGTTCGCGATGACGCCGTTTGATATCGTGTTGAGGAGCCCGAAGGGGCTGCCGATGGCGTAGACGTCGTCGCCGGTCAGGAGCGCGGCGGAATCGCCGAGGCTGAGGTACGAAAAGCCAGCCCCGTCGATCTGTAAAACAGCGATATCCTCTTTTTTGTCATACCCACAGATGCCCAAAACGGGATACTGCACACCGTCCGCCGTTGTGATAATGGCAGACGACGCGCCGTCGATGACGTGGTAATTCGTGAGGGCAAGGCCGTCGCGTGTGATGAAGAAGCCGCTGCCGATACCCAAAAGAACGCCCTCGGAATCGTACCGCTCCAGATAGAAGACGGCGGGGGCGCACTTTTTATAGATGTCCTCGCCGCTGAGCGCTGCGGGCATTGAGAAAGACCTTCTGAATTCGGCGTTGGAGGCCCGGGCGATGACGGCCGATGCCTCCGCGCGTGTCAGATAACCGTCGGGACGGAAGGTGCCGAAGCTGTCACACCCCGTGAGGACGCCCGCTCTGTAGAGCGCGTAGACGGGCGCGCCGAAGCTGTCCGACAGGGAGACGTCCGGAATCGCGTTATCCCCTACCTGGCTGATCGCCGGAAAGGCTTCCGGCGGGAGTGCCCGCGCGATCATATCGGCATACTGCGCCCGCGTGATATATGTACCGGCATCGGCGGGCGGCGCGGCGATAATATCGTTTTTCAGGGCGAAATCCATGTAGGGCTTGTACCACACAGGGGAGGAGGCGAAGCGCGTCCTGCCCGTAAAGTAAATGCTGCTCAGGCAGACGGCTGTTTTGACGGCCTCGGCATACGTCAGCCTGTCCTGCGGGGAAAAGGAAGAGGCCGTCTTACCGGAGAGGAGCCCGTACTCATAGCCGACCTGCACATACATGGCGTACCACGCGTAGTTCTGTACGTCCCGGAATTGCCCGCCGCTGTATGTATTCTTTAATTTGAAGTTTGACAAGGAGCCTTTCGCCGTGGTCACGGCCTGCGCCGATAGCGCCAGCCCCAGCGCCAGAACGAGGACGAGCAGGGCGGATATGAGACGTTTTTTCATTGAAATCCTCCGATAATTTAAGCGGGGCCGCAGCGCCCCCGAGAGTGATCCGGCATGTAATTCTTTCAACATTATAAAACGGGAACCGGTTTAAAGCAAGACGGTATTGCATGCATATGTTAAAAGTTTCCAAAGAAATACTGTGGGGCATGGGAACGACACAGGGGTCGTTCCCTACGTTTTGCATACACGCCCCAGGTCTTTTATTTCAATACCTTAAAGAGCTTTTCAGCCGCGTCGGTGAGTTTTTGGACGAAGTAGGCCGCTTCTTCCTTTGTGGAGTATTTCGAGAAGCTGATGCGGAGGGCGCCGTCGATGACGGCGTTTTGGAGCTTCATGGCCTCCAGGACGTGGCTGCGGGCGCCTTTTTTACAGGCGGAGCTTTTCGCAACGCAGATGCCCTCGGCCTCGAGATAGTTCATCAGCACCTCGCTTTTGTAGCCGGGCAGGGAGAGGCTCAGAATAAACGGCGAACTCTGTTCGCCGGGCAAGCTTTTTTTGCCGGGCGAATGATAGTCCCGGGGTGACAGGATGAGGGCTTCCGGCAGCATGTCCCGAAGGAGCGACACGGTATAGTTATAGACCTCGCGGACGGCGGCGGCCGTCGTCTCCCGCTCTCCCGATGCCAGGCTGACGGCTTCGCCGAAGCCGGCGATGGCGGGGAGCGCCTCGGTGCCCGAGCGCATGTCCCGCTCCTGGCCGCCGCCGTAGAGAAGCGGCGGGAGCCTCAGGCCTTTTCTGATATAAAGTGCGCCGACGCCTTTGGGGCCGTGGATTTTGTGGGCGCTCAGTGAAATCATATCGGCGCCCAGGGATTTTGCGGTGAAGGGGATCTTCATGAAGCCCTGGACGGCGTCGGTGTGGAACAGCGTGGGGAGATTGCGGCGCTTTATTTCCCGGGTCATCTCCTCAATGGGATTTATAGCGCCTGTTTCGTTGTTGACGAGCATCACGGACGCGAGGACGGTGTCCGTGCGGAGCGCAGAGGCGAACGCTTCGGAGGTGATGCTGCCGGATTTGTCGGGCGCCAGATATGTGATCTCCCAGCCGCGGGTTTCAAGGAGCGCTAACGGCTTTTTAACGGCGTCATGCTCGATAAGCGTCGAGATGATGTGGCGGCCGCGGCGCGACATGGCTTCCGCCCCGCTGAAGACGGCCCAGTTGTCGGCCTCCGTACCTCCGGACGTGAAAAAGAGCTCGGAGACGTCGGCGCTCAGCCCGCCGGCGACATTTTTGCGCGCTTGATCAAGCGCGGCCTTTGCCCGCCGCCCCATGATGTGCGTGGACGACGGGTTGCCGTAGTCCTCCGTCATGAGGCGCACCATAATGTCCTTTACCTCGCCGCGCACGCGCGTTGTCGACGCGTTGTCAAAATAAACAGTAATCGCAATCAGTCCCCCGAGATTTGTATGTTACCGTCACTTGCCTTAATATGGACGGTGCTGTATGATAATTTTACTTTAAACGTATTATATGCTTCGTATAAGCTGTGTGCAAGGGGGACGGTATCGGTGCGGTTTTGCTTTGAGACGCTCGGCTGCAAGGTCAACCAATTTGAGACGCAGGCACTGGAGTCGATCCTCCGGTCGCGGGGGCATACGCCCGCCAGGGCGGGCGAGGGCTGCGACGCCGTCATCGTCAACACCTGCGCCGTTACAGCCGAGAGCGGGCGCAAATCCCGCCAGGCCATCCGCCGCCTCAAAAAGCTGGAGCCTTCCGCTATTGCCGCCGTCTGCGGCTGCTTTAGTCAGGTAAGCCCCGAGGAGATCCGGGACCTCGGTGTGGACCTTATCTCAGGCAGCGGGGACAGGCTGAGATTTATAGATGAGCTGGAACGTGTTTATACACAGAAGTCATCGGGGCTGTATATCGACGACGCGCTGAAGCGGAGGGAATTTGAGGAGCTGCCGGCGGGGAGCGCGTCGGGGCGCACACGGGCGATGCTGAAGATACAGGACGGCTGCCAGAACTTCTGCGCATATTGCATCATTCCGTACGCCCGGGGGCCTGTCAGGTCGCTGCCGCCGGAACGCGTCGCGGCCGAGGCCGCGCGCCTCGGCGCGGAGGGTTACGGCGAGATCGTCGTGACGGGGATTGAAATATCGTCGTACGGAAAGGATTTAAGAGACAGTAGGTCTCTTGAAGACAGAGTATCGCTTATTGACGCCGTCAAGGCGGTCAGCGCGGCGGCGCGGGGGGCGCGGGTGCGGCTGGGGTCGCTGGAGCCGAGAACGGTGACGGAAGCGTTTTGTGAAGAGCTTTCTAAGCTCCCGAATATCTGCGATCACTTTCATTTGTCACTCCAGAGCGGCTGCGACGAGACGCTGGGGCGTATGAAGCGGCGGTACACGACGGCGGATTTTTATGAATCCGTTCGCCTCCTGCGTTCGTATTATCCGAATTGCGGGATCACGGCGGACCTCATTGTCGGGTTCCCCGGAGAGACGGAGGAGGAATTCGAGAAGACGCTGGCATTCATAAAAAAATGCGCCTTCTCGGCGATGCATATTTTCCCGTATTCCAAAAGGCCGGGCACCTTGGCCGCGGATATGCCGGAGCAGGTATCGAAAGCGGTGAAGCAGGAGCGGGCGCGGCGGGCGGCGGAGGCTGCGCAGGAAATGGCGCGGGATTATGCAAAAAGCTGCGTCGGGTCGGTTCTGGAGGTGCTGCTCGAGCGGGAAGAGGGCGGAAAAGGCTTCGGACACAGCATGTCCTTCGGACATGCGGCAAACTATCTGGAGGTCTGTGCGGACGGCACGGGCTTCAGAAACAAAGTGCTGCCCGTACGAATACTATGTGCAAAAGACCGGCTTCTTTTTGGTGAAATCATCAATCCATGATTTGACATAGTGAAACAGCTATATTATAATGAAATTCCTCATACTCACGCAAAATTTATGTAAAGCTGGTGCAAGCAATGTTCAAAGAGCGAATCTACAATTTTTCAGCGGGCCCCTCCATGCTGCCTCTGCCTGTTTTGGAACAGGCCGCGGCCGAGATGACAAATTTCCGCGGCAGCGGCATGTCGGTCATGGAGATGAGTCACCGAAGTAAAATGTACATTTCGATCTTTAATGAGACGAAGACCGATTTAAAGCGCATACTCGGCGTACCGGACACCCATGACATTCTCTTCATGCAGGGCGGCGCGTGGCTTCAGTTCGCCGCCGTGCCGATGAATCTTATCGGGACGTCGGGGAAGGCCGATTATGCCGTTACGGGCAATTTTTCAAATCTTGCCATGAAGGAAGCAAAAAAATACGGCGAGATCCGTGTCGCAACAAGCAGCGAGGACAAAAAACACACGTATATTCCTGCCCAGTCCGAGCTGAAGCTATCACAGGACGCCGCTTACTTTTACTACTGCGCCAATAATACGATTTACGGCACGGAGTGGAAATATGTCCCCGAGACGAACGGTATTCCGCTTGTCTGCGACATGTCGTCCAATATCATGTCCAAGCCCGTCGACGTATCTAAATACGGGCTCATTTACGCCGGCGTGCAGAAGAATATGGCACCGGCGGGTATGGCCGTCGTCATTCTTGATAAAAAGCTTGCGGGTAAAGAGCTGCCCTATACGCCGAAGCTCATGAGCTATCAGGTGATGATCGATACGGATTCGATGCACAACACGCCGCCGTGCTACACGATTTATATGCTGGGGCTTGTTTTGAAATGGGTCGACAGTCAGGGCGGCGTCCTCGGTATGGAGCAGAGAAAGCGCGCGCGCGCCCAAATCCTCTATGATTACCTCGGTGAGAGCGGCCTGTTTAAGCCCTGTGCCGAACAGGAAGCCAGAAGCGACATGAATGTGACCTTCAGGACGGGCGACGAGGCGCTTGACGACGCTTTCTCCAAGGAAGCGGCCAAGGCGGGCTTTGAAAACCTCAAGGGCCACCGCGCCGTCGGCGGCATGCGCGCGTCAATCTACAACGCGATGCCTGTGGAAGGCGTACAAAAGCTCGTGGCGTTCATGAAGGACTTTGAAATAAAGAATAAGCAGGGACGGGGTTAACGCAATGTACAAGATTAGAACACTTAACAGCATATCACCTGTGGGCCTGGAGCAGCTCGACAGAACAAAATACGATGTCGGGGACGACGTTGAAAACCCGGACGCGGTACTCGTCCGTTCGGCCAATATGCATCAATTTGACTTCAATACCGAGCTCCTGTGCATCGCCCGCGCCGGCGCCGGGACGAACAACATCCCCGTCGCGGAGTGCGGCGAAAAGGGTATCGTCGTTTTCAACACGCCGGGAGCCAACGCCGAGTCGGTCAAGGAGCTTGTCCTGTGCGCGCTGCTTTTATCATCCCGCGATATCATCGGCGGTATCGAGTGGGTCAAGAGCATCGCATGCAAAGGCGAAGACGTGTGCACGTCCGTTGAGAAGGGCAAGTCGGCGTACGTCGGCCCGGAGATCTTCGGTAAGAAGCTGGGTGTCATCGGTCTCGGCGCTATCGGCGCCAAGATCGCCCACGACGCGTCGGCGCTGGGGATGACGGTGTACGGCCATGACCCGTACCTGTCCGTCGACGCGGCCTGGCGCATTCCATCCAACGTCATCAACGCCAAGGAGATCGAGACGATCTACAAAAACTGCGACTATATTACGATCCATGTGCCGTATATGGAGTCGACCCATCATATGATCAACGCCTGCAGCCTGGCGATGATGAAAAACGGCGTCCGCATCATCAATCTCGCGCGGGCGGAGCTTATATGCGACGACGACATGATCGAGGCCATCGATTCCGGCAAGGTATCCTGCTATGTGACGGACTTCCCAAATGCCAAGACGGCCAATGTGCCGGGAATCATCGCCATCCCGCACCTGGGCGCGTCGACGCCGGAGAGCGAGGACAACTGCGCCGTGATGGCAGCCCTTCAGACTATGGATTATGTTGAAAACGGCAATATTTCCAATTCCGTCAACATGCCGACGGCGGTGCTCGGCCGGTCCGGTGACCCGCGTATCTGTGTTATTCATAAAAACATACCGGATATGATTTCGAAAATCACGGGGGCCGTGTCGTCCCTGGGCATCAATATCGAAAACATGGTCAACGCCAGCACGAAGGGGCGCGTACAGGCGTATACGATCATCGACGCTCAGTCGATAGCGCCCGGCCTTGAGGAAAAGATCAAGGCCATCGACGGCGTCATCCGCGTGCGCACCATATGCAACTAGTTTCTTTTCATTAAAG
This sequence comes from uncultured Papillibacter sp., assembly GCA_964544005.1. Taxonomy (GTDB): domain Bacteria; phylum Bacillota; class Clostridia; order Oscillospirales; family Oscillospiraceae; genus Sporobacter. Next base: position 3,339 of record CAZJCH010000058.1, on the reverse strand, counting down.
GAGCTGATACGCGTGCCGAAGAAACTCATGCTGATCGTCAATCCGTTTGCGGGCAGGGGGCTTTCAAAGCAGGCCCTCGGGGTCATCGTTTCGCTTTTCTGCGGGGAAGGGTACGCTGTGACCGTCTATTCGACGGAGTGCGGTACGGCGGAGGCTTTTGCCCGGGAATACGCAGAGGGCTTTGATCTCGTTGTCTGCGTCGGCGGCGACGGCACGTTGTCAGGCGTCACGTCCGGCCTGATGAAATTGGCGTCGCCTCCGCCCTTCGGATTTATCCCCGCCGGTACGGCCAACGACATGGCGTCGACGCTGGCGCTGTCGAGAGATCCTAAGACGGCGGTCAAGTCCGTGTTGAAGGGGAAGCCTGTCGCGCTGGACATCGGCGCTTACAACGACGAATACTTTACGTATATCGCAGCCTTCGGCGCGTTTACGGGCGTTTCCTACAAGACGCCTCAAAGCGCGAAACGGGCGTTGGGGCATTTCGCCTATGTGACGGCCGGGCTTGCCAGCATGCCGACGATTAAGCCGCACCATACCGTCGTCACCTATGACGACGGCACGTTGGAGGGTGACTATATCTTCGGCGCCGTAACGAATTCAACCTCCATCGCCGGCCTTGTGAAGCTCAATAAAAAGGACGTCAACCTGGGGGATGGACTGTTCGAGGTCATCCTCGTGAAAAATCCCGTCAACGCAACGGAGCTGACGAATATCATCTCCAGTATATTAAATCATACGTACAAAAACGGGAACGTGCAGCTGCTCCATACGAAACAGATTAAATTCAGCTTTGACACGGAAATCGACTGGACAAAGGACGGGGAGAACGGCGGCAGCCACAAGGAACTGGAGATTAAAAACTGCTGCCGCGCGCTGAACATTATTCTATAATGTGGTTAGATGCAATCGTCAGGAAACGGAGCTTTGTATCTAACCACATCATGCAAATAGCGACAAAAAGCCGTTGCCGCGTTACATATCCGACATAATTGAGGATGGGAGTACGATATGAAAAGGTATTTTATTCTTTCCATTATCGCATTGTCGCTGTTCCTTGCGTTCTCAGGTTGCGCGGACAATCCCGCCGGAAAAGCCGAGCCTTCAAAAACCGATACGACACCCTCTGCTTCAGCTGCGCAAACAGCCGAAGCGGCCGGCGAGCCGGTAGCAGAGGTTTATGAGTCTGAAAAGTTCTCAATCACTGTCGCAGAGGGATGGGATTATATGGATGTTGACGGCGGCGTTCAAATATACAAGATGAGCGGTGCCGCCGTGCAGGTTTATTTCAGGGGCTTCAATATGTCGGACACGGAGCCGAAAACGCAAGCGGAAAGCCAGGCCAGGCTATATAACGGCACAGACCCGCAGGAGGTTGAAAGGTGGGGCAAGAGTTGGTGGACGACGACATACATCGCAATAGATTTGCAACAGCTTAAGTACCTGCGTCTCGAAGCCGGTCAGCTGGTGTCCGTAGCAGCAGCCGCAAAGGATATCGAGGGCAACGCGGACATCCAGGCGATGCTGGAATCCTTAACCTTTAAATAGCCCGCAAAGGGAGAACGCCAGGCCGCCTGAGCTTTGTATCTCACCACATTCCATGACATAACACAAAAATCCGACGGAGGTGCTCATGACCGTTAATATACTGGCTGTCGGCGATGTCAGCGGCAGCGCCGGGCTCGGGCTTTTATCAAAGAAGCTGCGCTGCCTGAAAAAAATGAAAAATATCGCCTTCACGGTTGTAAACGGTGAGAACGCCTCGATTTTCGGCCTCACGGCGGAGCAGGCGGAGGCCATATTTGACGCCGGCGCGGATGTCGTCACGCTTGGCAACCATATTTGGGACAAGCGCGAAATGATTGGCTATGTGGAGGATCACAGATATATCCTCCGCCCGGCGAATTTCGCACCGCAGGTTCCCGGACGCGGCTGGGGCGTCTTTGATTCCCCCTTCGGCGACGTCTGCGTCATTAGCCTGATCGGGCGCTGCCATATGGATTTCAGCCCGGATAATCCTTTTTTTGAGGCGGACAGGATACTCAAGCAGTCAGGCGCAAGAATGACGCTGGTGGATTTTCACGCGGAAGCGACAAGCGAAAAGCAGGCGATGGGGTTTTATCTCGACGGCCGCGTTTCCGCTGTCTGGGGGACCCACACACACGTCCAGACGTCGGACGCCGGCGTTCTGCCGAAGGGCACGGGGTTTATCACCGACCTCGGCATGACGGGCCCCGTATTTTCCGTCATCGGCATCAAGCCGGAGCAATCCATCTCGAAATTCCTGGGCAACACGCCCCAGCGGTACGAGTCCGCCGGCGGGGCCGCGAAGCTAGAGGGCGCTATTTTTGAGATCGATACGGATACGGGAAAATGCACCGGCGTTGAGGCAATTCGAGTAACGGAGTAAGGAAAAGCCTCGCTGGTTCACGAAACCACCCCGGCGCTTCGCGCCACCCCTCCCCGGGAGGGGAATTTAGTATGGCGACGAAGTGTAGAACGACGATGAGGAATAAATAATGGGCAAAACCGCACTTATAACCGGCGGGTCACGCGGTATCGGCGCGGCTTGCGCGCAGGCGCTGGCAGCCGAAGGGCACCGCGTCATTTTTCAATACCTGAATTCCGAAAAAGCGGCTGAGGCGCTCGCGGCTGAAATCGGCGGTTCGCCCGTTCGGGCGGATGTATCCGACAGGGCTCAGGTCAGGCGGATGTTTGAGACAGCGAACCCTGTTGATATCCTTATCTGCAATGCGGGTGTAGCGCTTGTAAAGCTCTTTACCGACACCACTGAAGAGGAGTGGCGGGCGGTTATCGACACGAATTTAGGCGGCGCAATCAATTGCTGCCAGGCGGCGATCCCCGATATGGTACGGCAAAAATACGGAAGAATCATTATTGTTTCCTCCGTCTGGGGCGTGACCGGCGCGTCCTGCGAGGCCGTCTATTCCGCCTCGAAGGCGGCGCTTATCGGGCTGACGAAGTCTTTGGCGAAGGAGCTGGGCCCGTCCGGCATTACAGTGAATTGTGTCGCGCCGGGCGTCATCGACACGGATATGAACGCGGGTCTGACGCAGGACGTCAGGGAGAAGCTTAAGAGCTGCACACCGCTGGGCTGTATCGGAACGCCAGAGGATGTTGCCGCGCTTGTGAAGTTTCTGGCGTCGGATGAGGCGCGTTTTATCACGGGACAGGTCATCGGCGTCGACGGGGGCTTTACGGGGTAAGATGACAAACAAATTGACGAAGCCGCATGTCAGGCAAAACTGACGTGCGGCTTTGCATTGCGCGAAGCAACCACCGGCTATGCCGGTGAGAGGGGAAGAGCTTTAGCGATGA
>CAZJCH010000057.1:5779-9962 GCA_964544005.1 uncultured Papillibacter sp. | reverse complement strand
CTACGAGATGGTCATGGGGACCCTCCTCGTGTTCTCGATCATATTTATGATTGTCCACGGCGCGGCGGCAAAGAAGAAGGGCAAGGTCTTCCCGCTCTATATCGGGATACCAGTCTGGATTGTCACCATGCTGGCGTTTGTGTGGGTGAACAGCGCGACGCCGGTCCTCCTGCTGTGCGTGCTGGGCGCGCTCATTGCCGTCGGCTCCTCGGCGGGCAACCTGTCCACCTGGGCGATGCTGACCGATATTTTTGATATCGACGAGATCCGGACCGGCAAACGCCGGGAGGGGATCTACAGCGGCATTACGACCTTCCTACGGAAATTCGCCAGCGGCGTCGCGGTGCTGCTCCTGGGCTTCGGACTTAATGCGCTGGGATTCGACCAGAACGAGTATGCGATCGTTAAGGCGAGCAGCACAAATTTTGACCCCGCGGATTACGTGAACAGCAGCGGCGTGGTGTCGGGCATCAAGTGGATGTTTGTTCTTATCCCGCTGGTGCTGCTGGTCATATGCCTGATTTTCGCCATCCGTAATAAGATCAACAAGCGGCGCTTCGACGCTGTTCTGAAGGGAATCGAGGCGCTGAAGGCGACGGGCAGCATCGACGCGCTGAGCAGTCAGGAGCAGGAGGATGTGCTGGCTGCAACAGGCGCGGAGAAAGAGGCGCTTTGGGGCGGCGGAGTGTAAATCACTCCCTGTAGGGAATGGATTCATCCATTCCTCCCCCGATTGCGCGCAGCATAGGAACGGTTAAAACCGTTCCCTACAGGAGTTGCCTCTATATGGCGTACATATCATCACTCAACAAAAAACTGCATACGCATTTCGGTACGAGTATCTCCGCCTCGGAGCAAAACGGCTGCCTGTACCTGTCGGGGGAGCTGTCCGACTGGCAGGATATCGTTCGCGCGGGCTTAATGTCTGCAGCGCACGTGAAGCATGTGCGCGACAAGAAGCGTTGTCTCGGCGTTGTAAACGACATCAAGTTCACTGGTGCTGAAATCCCGCCGATGACACTCCCGCCCGTTTCTGATAATGCGCTGGAGGGCGCGACGCCTGATGTGCTTGTCATCGGCGGCGGCATTATCGGCTGCGCCATTGCCCGGGAGCTGAAGCGGTACCAAATTGATGTCCTGCTTGTGGAAAAGGAGCATGACGTGGCGATGCATGCCTCCGGACGCAATGACGGCATGGTGCATCCGGGAATCGACCTGCACAAGGGGCAGCTCAAAAAGAAGTACAATGACTTGGGAAACCGCATGTACGAGACTGTTTGCGAAGACCTGGGCGTCCCGTTCAAGCGCAGCGGGCAGTACCTGTGCTTCAACAAAGCATATATGAAGCCTGTCGCGCTTATTTCCCTGCTGTACTGGAGGATGATGGGCATACCAGCCCGGTACATCGGACGCAGGCCGCTTAAAAGAAGAGAACCGCATCTGGGCGAGCAGCTCTGCTGCGCTTTATTTTTCCCGACGGCGGGTACCGTGTGCCCCTACGGTCTGACCATCGCCTTCGCTGAAAACGCAGCGGATAACGGGGCGGCAATCAGCCTTGACACGGTGGTGCTTGATATGAAGGTCATGGACGGCGTTATAAGAAGCGTCCTAACGAACCGGGGCGAAGTCTATCCGAAGCTTGTTATCAATGCCGCCGGCGTCTTCTCGGAGGAAATTGCAAGGCTGGCGAAGGATCGGTTTTTCTCTATCCACCCGCGTAAAGGGACGAATATGATCCTCGATAAAAAATCGGCGTTTCAGGTCCGGACCATCGCGTCGTCCCTGGGCAGTGTCGACAAGAAGGCGGGCCACAGTAAGGGCGGCGGCATCGTGCGGACCGTGGACGATAACCTGCTCGTAGGGCCGGACGCCGTTGAGACATACGAGAAAGAAAATTTCGAAACATGCCGGGATAGCATCGAAACGAGCCTGAAAAAACAGCGGAAAACGTGTCCCGGCCTCAGCGAACGGGATATCATCACATATTTTACGGGCGTCCGCGCCGCCACGTATGAGGAGGATTTTGTCATCTCCTTCGGGAAATCCACAAAGAACATCCTCCACGCCGCGGGGATACAGTCGCCCGGCATTACCGCCGCACCGGCCATTGCCGTGGATATCGCAAAAATGGCGGCAGAGCATCTTAACGCAGGCCGGAACGACGCGTTTAACCCGGTGCGCACATCGATTCCGAGAACGGCTGAAATGGCGGCGGAGGCGCGGGATGCGCTTATCAGGCAGGACGCCGACTACGGGCAGGTCGTCTGCCGCTGCGAAGAGGTGAGCCGCGGTGAAATAAGGGATGCGCTCCACAGGAGTGTCCCCTGTGACAGTGTTGACGGGGTCAAGCGAAGAGTTCGGGCGGGCATGGGGCGCTGCCAGGGCGGCTTCTGCTCCCCCCAGGTGGGGCTGATCATCGCGGAGGAGCTGCATATACCATTGGAGCAGGTAAGGAAAAATACATATGACAGCCGCGTTTTGCTGGGCAGCGACAAGGAGGACCTATGTCTGAATCACGCGTGATTTCGTCCTGTTACGATGTCGTTGTGATCGGCGCGGGGCCGGCGGGTCTCGCGGCCGCGCTGGCAGCATACGCGGAAGGCGCCGCGGTTCTGCTCATTGAGCGGGAGGCAAAGCCTGGCGGCATCCTCAAGCAGTGCATCCACGACGGCTTCGGCCAGGTACGATTCGGTGAAAAGCTCACCGGCCCGGAATACGCGCACCGGTTTATCGAGCCGCTTATAGCGTCGGATATCGATATTTCACTCCTGACCTTTGTCACAAAAATAGAAGATAAGCCTGACGGGTTTGACATAACGCTTGTCAGCCGGGAGGGCGTCGGTACGGTGCACACGAAGAGTATTGTGCTGGCCTCGGGCTGCAGGGAGCGGACGTCCCGCCAGATCGGCGTCCACGGCCGACACTGCGCCGGCGTCCTGACCGCCGGAACGGCACAGTATTACACGAACGTATTGGGAAAGCTGCCGACAAAGCGCTGCGTCGTTTTGGGCTCCGGCGATATTGGGCTGATTATGGCCCGCCGCCTGACGCTGGAGGGCGCGGAGGTCCTCGGCGTCTATGAAGCCAAGTCCACGCCCAGCGGGCTTCTCAGGAATATCTATCAGTGCCTCGAGGATTTCAACATACCGCTGTACACAAGTAAAACCGCGACACGTGTTTTCGGGCGGGACCGGCTGGAAGCCATTGAAATCTCCGATGTGGATGAACGCATGAAGCCCATTGCAGGGACGGAACAAATACTCGCGTGCGACGCGCTGATTCTTTCGGTGGGGCTCATACCGGAAAACGAGCTGGCCGAGAGCATCGGGATTCCTCTCGACGGCCGGACGAAGGGGCCGGTGGCGGACCAGAACCTGATGAGCATGAAGGACGGTGTTTTCTGCTGCGGCAACGCGCTGCATGTTAACGACCTTGTTGACTATGTATCGGAGAGCGGCGAGGCCGCCGGACGCGCTGCCGCCCGATATGTGAAAAAGGCCCGCGCTTTTGCTGATGTGAAGGCGGGTGACAGCTTCTTGTATATCGTGCCGCAGAAAATCGATCTAAACGATTTGGCTGCCCCCGTTGTGGTTTATTTTCGTTCCGCGGCTGACAGGGGTAAAACGCGGCTGACAGTCTCATATGACAATAAGGAGATTTACTCGAAAGTCTATCTATTTCTGCGTCCGCCGGAGATGGAGCGGCTCGAGCTCGATTTCAGGGATCTGGGGCTTACACCCGGCGGCGAGGTGAGCTTCAAGCTGGCGGAGGTGAACTGAGTTGAAACAGCTGACCTGCATCGTCTGCCCCAACGGCTGCCGCATTTCTGCGGAGCTGAGGGACGGTGCGACTGTGTTTTCGGGTAACAAGTGCGCGCGGGGGGCGGATTTTGCCAAGACCGAGCTGACGGCCCCGGTACGCAGCGTGACAACGACGGTTCGCACGGCATTTGCCCATATACCCGCCCTGCCTGTCAAAACAAAGGGAGAGATACCAAAGGCGCTCATCCCGGCGCTCATCCGCGCGCTTAGTGACGTGACGGTGACACGGGAGATCGGTTTCGGGGAGACGGTCGCCGAAAACGTGCTTGACACGGGCATCGATGTGGTCTCATGCGGCACGACGAAAAAGGAGGAGCTTCATAGCGTCCGGTTTGGATATGCGCATACTGTCGGCGGATCAA
>CAZJCH010000057.1:0-5769 GCA_964544005.1 uncultured Papillibacter sp. | reverse complement strand
GCCATGTGTGAGGAGCTCATACTGGCCATCGATTTGGGAACCCAAAGCGCGAGGGCCATGCTGATCGATAAGGCGGGTAACATCCTTTTTAAGGTCCAGCACCGGTTTGAAAGGCCGTACTATTCAAAGGTCCCCGGTTGGGCGGAGCAGAAGCCGGAGGTCTACTGGGACACAATCTGCGATATCACAAAGCAGCTGAAGGCTGAGGCGTCGGATGCCTGGGGCAGCATCGTCGCTGTGGCAGTCACAACGATCAGGGACACATGTCTGTGCGTTGACAAGGACGGCCGCCCGCTCCGCGATGCGATCCTTTGGCTGGATAAACGCGAATGCACGCCGGTAAAGCCAGTTCCGGCCGGAAAAATGCTCTTTTTTTCGCTCGTTGGCATGCGCGAAACCGTCGAGTTGCAGCGAAAAGTATCGGCGTGCAACTGGATCATGGCAAATGAACCCGACATCTGGGAGACAACCCACAAGTTCATCATGATTTCAGGGTATCTCACGTTTATGCTGACGGGAAAGCTGATCGATTCGGTGGCGAATATGATCGGGCATATTCCGTTTAACAGTAAAACGCGTACATGGATGAAGAAGAGCGAGCTGACCCGCAGCGTGTTTGATATTGAAAATGAAAAGCTCACGGAGCTTGTGGAGCCGGGCGAGCTCCTGGGATTTATCACGAACGAAGCCTCGGTGCAGACCGGAATTCCGGCAGGCCTGCCGCTTGTCGCCACCGGCTCGGACAAAGGCTGCGAAACACTGGGCTTGTCCTGCGTCGAACCGGACAGCGCGGCCATCAGTCTCGGCACGACGGCGACGATCCAATTCACCGTCGACCGGTACATGGAGCCGCTGCCCTTCATCCCGGCCTATCCTGCGGTCATGAAAAACCACTATAACCCGGAGGTGCAGATCTACAGGGGCTACTGGCTGATCTCCTGGTTCAAGAAGGAATTTGCCGCCAAGGAGGTGCTGGAGGCTGAAGCCCGGGGCATCGCGCCGGAGGAGCTTTTAAACGCCCGCCTGGCCGACATACCGGCCGGCTGCCAGGGTCTCGTGTTCCAGCCGTATTTTACGCCCGGCGTCGTCATGCCGAGGGCTCGCGGCGCTGTTATCGGGTTTTCAGATATCCACACCCGCATCCACATCTACCGGGCTATTATCGAGGGGATCAATTTCGCCCTCATGGACGGGCTTTTCACCATGGAAAGGCGGGGTAAGGTCAAGATCAATAAGCTCTTTATCGCCGGCGGGGGCTCACAGAGCGATGAAATTTGCCGCATAACAGCCAATATGTTCGGACTTCCGGTATACCGGATCCAGACCTATGAGGCAGCCGGGCTCGGCAGCGCCCTTGTCGCGTTTACAGCGATGGGTATATACAAGAATGTCCGGGAGGCGGCAGCCGCTATGGTGCATATAAAGGATGAATTCCTGCCGGATATGTCCGAGCATCAAAAATATCAGGCCATTTACAACAATGTATTCACAAAAATTTTCAGCAGGCTTCTGCCGCTGTACAAAAAGAACGAAGCGTAGAAATGGGGGCATCAAAATGTCGCATCCATACAAGGGCTTTGAACCCAATTGGGTAAAAGGCGAATTTCCGAAGAATTCGTTCAGATCGGTCTTCAAGTGGGGAGACCCGCTCGAGATCAAAGCGCCGAGAGAATCCCTTTACAAGCTGCTTAAAGAGCATTTCAGGCTCGATGATACAGATTTTGAAAACTACAGCGTCGATATCGGTTTTGACGAGGTTAAATACGATATTCCCTGCAAGCTGACACAGACGCAGCTGACCGTTTTAAAGGAGTTTGTCGGTTCAGATTTTGTCCGGACAGATGATTATTCCCGCCTTTCGGTGGCTTACGGTAAAACCATGTACGATATCATGCGCCTTCGTGAAAAGCGGATTGATCATTTGCCTGATGCCGTCCTGTACCCCGATACAAAGGAGCAGATTGAGCAGGTCGTCGCTTACTGCTCCAGCGAAAAAATACCGGTCTATGTCTACGGCGGCGGCTCCTCGGTGACGCGGGGTGTCGAATGCGTCAAGGGCGGCGTGTCCCTTGACATGCGCCTGCGTTTCAATAAAGTCGTCAGCTTTAATGAGACGGATCAGATTATTACTGTGGAAGCGGGAATGTCCGGTCCAAAGCTGGAGGAGATATTGAACAATGCGGTGAAGCTGTTTGGCGCCAAGCGCGCTTACACCTGTGGCCATTTCCCGCAGAGCTTTGAATATTCCTCCGTCGGCGGCTGGGTGGTGACCCGGGGCGCCGGGCAGAACTCCACCTATTACGGCGTCATCTCGGATATTGTCATCGGACAGGAATACGCGACGCCCGCGGGCACGATCAAAACGGACTGCTGCCCCCGCAAGGCGACAGGCCCGGATATCAATGCGCTCATGATGGGCGGCGAGGGCGCCTTCGGCGTCCTGACCAACGTGTCGCTGCGCGTTTTCCGCCACATGCCGGAGACGGTGAAGCGCTTTTCCTATATGTTCTCCGACTGGGAGACAGCCATGGCGGCGGCCCGGGAGATCATGCAGTCGGAGGCGGGATATCCGTCCGTGTTCCGGCTGTCGGACCCGGAGGAGACGCAGATCATGCTGCGCATGTACGGCGTCATCGACAGCCCTTTAAAGCACCTGTTCCGGCTCAAGGGCTTCAAGGAAGGCGAGATGTGCCTTTTCCTTGGGTTTACGAACGGTGAAAAGGGCTTTTCGAAAAACTGTGTCAGAAACGTCCGCCGTGTGTCGAAAAAGCATAACGGAATCGGCCTGACCGGTTATGTTACTAAAGCGTGGGAAAAAGGACGTTTTAACGATCCGTATTTGCGCGACACACTGCACGATTTCGGGGTTATCACCGACACCATGGAATGCAGCGTCAACTGGAGCAACATGGCGCAGGTACACCGCGATGTCCGCGCCTATTGCAAGTCCCGCCCGGATACCATCTGTATGACGCACATGTCCCATGTGTACCCTCAGGGCGCGAACCTGTACTTTATCTTTATTGTCAAAATGACCGATCCGGAGGAGTTCAGGGCCTACCACGCCGGCATCCTGGACGCCATCCAGAAATCGGGCGCTGCGATGAGCCATCATCACGGCATCGGCAAGATGTTCGGCCCCTGGCTTGAGGGCTCCATCGGGCGCAATGAGTATAGTATCTTCCGAGCGCTGAAAAAGCACTTCGATCCCGACAATATCATGAACCCCGGCGGCACCCTGGGCCTCGACACCCCGGAGGAGGAAAAGCGGTTTTTGAAGTAATTGGAAACGGTTTCAACAGTTCCGTTCCAAAGCACCGTATTGAACGGGGACAGGAATGGATAAATCCATTCCCTACGGGGATAACCAAGTAAGGAATAAGGAGATTTGTCATGAACGACATTCGTAAGCTTCAGTATTTCGCTAACGGCCAATGGCTGGAATCCAAAACCGATAAATACATGGATATCTATGACCCCAGCACCGGCGAGGTCATCGCCGAGACGCCTTGCTGCACTAAAAACGAGGTGGAGACTGCCATTCAAGCGGCGAAGAACGTGTTTCCGGCCTGGTCCAAAACGCCGGTGATGCGGCGCGTGCAGGTGCTGTACAAATTCCGGGAGCTGCTTGAAACACACATGGACGAGCTGACTTATATGGTCGCCCGGGAGCACGGCAAGGTGTGGAGCGAGGCTGCGGGCGACATCCTGAAGGTCAAGGAGCCCGTGGAATTCGCCTGCGGCGTGCCCAGCCTTATGCTGGGCGAGTCGCTGATGAACACCTCCGACGGTTATGACACGGTTTTATACCGGGAGCCGGTGGGTGTATTTGCCGGCATCGTCCCGTTTAATTTTCCCGGTATGATCCCCATGGGCTGGATGGCGCCCTTATGCATCGCAACTGGAAACACCATCGTCATCAAAGCCGCTTCCATGACGCCGATGACGGCTTTCCGATGCGCAGAGCTGTGGCAGGAGGCGGGGCTGCCGGACGGTGTTTTAAACATCGTGACGTGCAGCCGTCAGGAGGCCGAGATATTCCTTCATCATCCGGATGTGAAGGGCGTCAGCTTCGTCGGCTCTACATCCGTCGGTTTACATATCTACGCCACGGCCGCGTCAAACGGAAAACGGGTGCAGGCTTTATGCGAGGCAAAAAACCACGGCCTTGTCATGGAGGACGCGACGTTGGAACGCACCGCCAGAGGCATCATCAACTCGTCCTTCGGCTGCGCCGGAGAGCGGTGTATGGCCCTGCCGGTGATCGTCGCACAGGAAAGTATCGCCGACGCATTGGCAGGTCTGCTCGTCAAATTTGCATCGGAGCTTAAAATCGGCCCCGCCTACGATAAAACGAGCCAGCTGGGGCCGGTTGTCACACAAAGCCACAGAAAAACCGTGACGAATTGGATTGAAACCGGGATCCGGGAGGGCGCCAAGCTCCTTCTGGACGGTCGGAACACCGTCGTTAAAGGCTATGAGAACGGTTTTTATCTCGGTCCCTCGATCTTTGACCATGTCACGCCGGACATGACCATCGGGGACGAGGAGGTTTTCGGACCGGTGCTGTGCATCAAAAGGGCAAAGAATTTCGAAGAGGGCATCCGGCTGATGAATAAGAACCGTTTTGCAAACGGTTCGGTGATCTTCACGAACAGCGGGTATTACGCCAGAGAATTTGCCGCCCGGACGGACGGCGGCATGGTCGGCGTCAACGTCGGCATCCCCGTGCCGGTGGGTATCTTCCCGTTTACCGGCCACAAGCAGTCCTTCTTCGGTGATCTGCACGTTTTGGGCAAGGACGGCGTCCGGTTTTATACCGAGACGAAGGCTGTCACGACAAAATGGTTTGACGAGGCTGAGGAGGCGAAAACAACCGTCGACACCTGGGACGGATCAGTCGGCGGGTCATAATATCGGCGAGAAATTATTCGCAACGAGCAGGTACATGCGGCATTGCGGCCTCACGTACCTGCTTTTTCGGCTTGTTTTTCAAAAAAGTACAACATTTTGTAAAAATATTTGAAAAAATTCAACATTTAGTATTTACATTTCGTTATTTTGAAGGTATATTCAAGTTATAAAATAACTATGGGGTGGTTATCATGCCGGAAGACCAACTGTATGAAGTTGTAGCCAACCTCGTTCTGCAGTCAATTTCTGTCTGGGAAGATATGCATCTGTACGCAATGACTTATTGCGTGGAGTACAATTCCTTCTGGGAGCAGCTTGACGCAAATCTGAAGGATACTGTGTGCAGGTATCGCAGGCAAAACCGGGAGCAGCGCCTGGTTCCCTTCTCTATGGGCCTCGTCGCATATTATAAAGGTCTGCTGACGAAGGAGAATTTTGACAGGATCAGGGGCCTGCACTGGAAAAAGCAATTGAAGATCATCCTGTCCGACAGCAAATTCCGTATTGTAATGGCGCGCCTTAATGTCGAGCTCAAGGGCAGGCATAAGGGGGAATACAGGTATCTGGCGCATAAGGCCGCCGCCGTTGCAGACGGCACCCTTCGGATATCGGCGCACAGCTGCACAGATGCCCTTGTTTTGCACACTTATGTTTGACGAACCGGACTTCCGGATTATGACGTTCAAAGCTTAATGCAGTATTCCCGTTTCGAAAGAGGCGGGAATTTCTTTATGCGGCAAGCCGTACCAGAGATAGTGATTGTGCTTTACAAACCGCCGGCCGGTGGTTACAATGTCTTTAACATATTTTTCATTTTGGAATAAAAAAATCGACGAAGCTGGAGTAGTATTATGC
>CAZJCH010000056.1:3705-10033 GCA_964544005.1 uncultured Papillibacter sp. | reverse complement strand
ATCTTCGGGGCGTTCATTGTTTCAAAAAGGTTCAGGTAGTCCTCGGTGAGCCCGGTATTCTGGTAATAGTGCTTCGTTCCAGCCGTCGCCGCCGTCAGGTAGACCGGCCCGGCTGGCGATTTGAGATAGGTAACGGCAGTGCCGCCGTATTCCTCGGTCACCGTCTCCGCCGGAACGGCGGCTCCGTTCACGATCGGCTTGCTCCTGTCGTAGACGTGGTCATGGCCCTGCAGGACAAGGTCGACGCCGAGCGCATTGAACATCGGCATGATCTTTTCGCGTGTGTCAGCGACATTTTCGTTGTCGGCATGCGACCCCGTCGAATACGGACCCATATGGATAACAACGATGACCCATTCGGTGCCGGTACTCCTGGCGTCGGAGATATCCGATTGCAGCCATTCAAGCTGTTCCGGCGAAAAGGACAGATAGTCATCCGACGCGTCGTTTGAGTTCAAAACCACAAAGTGCGCGTTTGAGTATGTCACCGAATAATACGCGCCTGTCGTCGTGTCGGCCGCCGGCGTGTCCAGGTTGAAATGGTCGATGAAGCTGCTTTTCGTGGCGTCATGGTTTCCGGCGGTTGGCATGATCGTTATACTGTACATGCTATCCGGCAGCCTCTTGAAGTATTTGTTCCATTCGCTTTCGAAGTTATTGTCCGCGACATCCCCGGTATGTACGATAAATCCGGCGTTTTCACACTGGCTCATCGCGTTGTCGAGCGTTGCCGTTATAAGCTCCAGATTCGTCTGCCCGGGCGCCTGCGTGTCGGTTATATTGATAAAACTGAACGCGCCGTCGGCGGGCGCCGTTGTGAAAACGGCCGGGTCGCTCCAGATATCAAGCGCCGCGTCTCCAACCCGGTAATAGTAGGTGGCTGCGCTCGTGAGGCCGGTCGCGGCGGCCTTGTGGACGAGCTCGTCGTCCCTTGAATTAGTAGAGGGGTAAACAGTACCCGAAAACGTCATGGCGTTTGAGAAATCCAGCTTTGTGCCCGTCAGCTCGATGACCTGCAGATCGCTCTCCTGGGACGACGCATCCGTATACCAGGTAAAGCCTTTGGATGTCGTAGCGTCGCCGTAGAAGGTGACGGTGACCTTTCTGACTGGAGGCACCGGCTCGGCGGCCGTCTCGGCAGGGGAGGGCGACACCTGCGGCGCTGCCTCCGGCGACGGCGACGGGGCCGCGCTTGTTTCGGCGGGCGCGGCGCTTGCCGGCGGGGCTGACGCGGCGGTTTCGGAAGTGCCGCACGCGCAGACCGAGGTCATCAGAAGAAGGATTAATAAAAGCGCTGAAAGCCTCCGCAGGAGACGCGCCCATGTTTTACCCGGTAAACAAAACCCGTTATGGCTCGCCATAATCCCGGCCTTCTTTCCCCATTTCTTAAGCATTTAAAATTCTACCATACCTGAATGAGAAAATCGCTGTACTGACGGGCGGAAAATATTCGCGAATTATGGTGCTAAAAAAGGCGTATATGTCGTTAGAAGGAAGCGCTCCCTGTTTTTACAATGACTTTGGTTTGACAGAGGTAAAAGCAGGCATAATAAGTTCAGGCAAAAAATGGCAGAGGCCTGAGCGGGGAGCATCATCACTATGTCGCTGTTTGAGCAAGTAAACCTGATCTCGGTATTTCTGATCGGGCTGTTTCTACTGCCCATGGTCGTTGGGGTGTTCAGGCCCCTGACAAGCGCGCGGATTTTCCACTCCTTCAGCACGACACTCAGCGTCGCGGCCATGATCGTTTCAGCCGTTTCAGCCGTCGTGATCACAAATTATCTGTTTTCCAACAACGGGAATAATGCTCTGTCGGATCTGTTTAAAAGCCTCGAGGTCATCCGCTATTCGATCGTCAGCCAGGACGTGCTGGTCTATGTCCTGTTCCTCCTGGTGTTCCTGATCGCCATCAGCGGCGGGCTGCACCTCCTTTTCATACCGCTGCATAAAAAGGTGTTCATTCCTCTTTCCAACAAGCTGGCGTCGTCTGTCGACTCGGCACACAAGATTGTCAATCGCGTCGTCCGCGCCTTATGGCAGCTCCCAAAATCTGTCCTGCTCGTCCTTATATTTACGCTGCTTTTCAATTTCTACTCGGTTTTGTCAAGTAACACGGCGCTCAACGAGTATATATGCAACTCACAGGCCTATAGGCTTGTGGAGGAAAACGCCATCCGGCCGATCATCATGTCCGACGCCGTCCGGCAAATTCCCGCCTTTATTGACGAAACCGTTGACAAAGCCGTCGAGTGCCTTTCCCCGGAGGGCAGAAGGCTTCTCATCAAGGTTTACATCAACGGGGTGACTGTCGACGACGCCGTCGCCTCGTGCCCCGACATCGACAACGTGGCCATCGACCTGGTCGGCGCTGAGAATGATCATTACAAAATGGCGGAAATGATATACGACTGGGTTTCTGGCAACATCAGCTATGACCATCAAAAGGCGGACCAGATCGAGACGGATGCCTTCGCAACATTCTCGGGGGCCGTACCGGCCTTCAGCGAGAGGACCGGCGTGTGCTTTGACAAAGCCTGCCTGTACGTCGCCATGTGCCGGACTGCCGGCGTCAGGGTCAGGCTGCTTACAGGCCTCGCCTATACCGGCAGCGAGTGGCTCGACCATTCCTGGAACGAGATTTATGATCCCATGGACGGCCGCTGGGTCAATGTCGACACAACCTTCGGCGGCCCTAACAGCGATTATTTCGACAACGAAAATTTTGCCGACGACCACAAAGATACCGAAATCCATGGAGAATGGTAACCAAAATCATAGTAATAAACGAAATACGGAAAAATTCAAAAACGGCTCCCGCCCGGGGGCCGTTTTTTTCTGTGAGCAATATGCTGGCAGGCTCTGGATCATTTTTGTGCTGTACTTCTTTTGACAATGTGATATAATACCAAATATTACCAATAAAAACTTTAAGGGGGTGACCATATGAATCCGACAAAAGTGCTGTTCCGGCTGCTTCTCGGCAAACGGCTGCCGACCATTGAAGGTAAAATAGACGTCGAAGGGCTCAAAAAAACGGTGACAATCGGGCGGGACGAATACGGCATCGTTTACATAAATTCCGAAACAATGGATGACGCCTGGTACGCTCTCGGCTTCTGCCATGGGCAGGACAGGGCGTTTCAGCTGGAATTCAACCTGCGCGCCGGCCGGGGGACGCTGTCGGAGGCATTCGGGCCGGCCGTTCTGCCGGTGGACAGGCTGTCCCGGAGGATCGGCTTTTACAGGGCGGCTAACGAGCAGCTTGAGGTCATCGGCGATGCGCTCCGATCAACGCTCGAAGCTTACGCCAGAGGCGTCAATGCAGGCATTATGAAAGGGCAGAGGAAGCTGCCCCCCGAGTTCCGCCTTCTGAAGCTGCGGCCGACGGAATATACCCCTGCCGACGTGTTGACGGTTGTCAAGCTGTTCAGCTACTCCATGTCCTTTAACCTGGACTGCGAGCTCATGCGGCATAAAATCCTCGTGAACGACGGTAGGGAGGCACTGCAGGCATTGGACCACGCTTTCCCGGAATATAAGCTGACGCTGCCGCCGTACTACCCGGTCGCGGGGGACGCCATCAACTTTTTAGCCGATGATTTTTCCCGTCTGCAGGCTTGCGTTGGGATGAAAGGGGGCTGCAACAACTGGACCATCGCGCCCGGCCGGACCGCCACGGGGCGGCCCATTCTGGCCAATGACCTGCATATCGGGCCCTCCATCCCGACGCCGTGGTATTTATGCAAGATAGCAGCGCCCGGGCTGACGGTCGCCGGCGTGACCTTTCCGGGAGCGCCCGCCGTCCTCGCGGGCCATAACGGGACCTGTGCCTGGGGCATGACAGCGGGCATGAGCGACGTTGTCGACCTGTTTTCGGAGGAGCTCAGCGCGGACGGAAAAAGAGTGCGCCGGGGCAGCGGCTTTATCCCCTGTGAGCTTGTCCGTGAGATCATCAAAGTCAAGGGCGCGGAGCCCGTGGTTGAGGAGGTGCTCGTCACACCCCGCGGGCCTGTCATCAGCCCGGCCATGAAGGACACAGGCACCGTGTTTTCC
Source organism: uncultured Papillibacter sp. (assembly GCA_964544005.1). Lineage (GTDB taxonomy): Bacteria > Bacillota > Clostridia > Oscillospirales > Oscillospiraceae > Sporobacter. Next base: position 5,980 of record CAZJCH010000056.1, on the reverse strand, counting down.
ATGAGCGCCGTCTGGCTGAAAAAGCTGACGATAACGGGCCTGTTCGAGGTCCATAAAGCCGCATCCTTCGAAACCATGCGTCAGATCTTCGAAGACTGGACAGCCCTTCCGGTCCACATGGTCTACGCGGACAAAGACGGCAACATCGGCTGGCAGCTTGCCGGACGGGTACCGCAGCGCAAAAAGGGCTATGGGACGATCCCCCAAAACGGCTGGGACCCGGAGGCCGGCTGGATGGACGCGCTCGTGCCGGCGGAAGACATGCCTTCAAAATTAAACCCCGAGGAGGGGTTTATCGCAACTGCCAACAATAAGCCGTTTGATTTTGACAACAAGCCGTTTCTGGCCGTGGACTGGGTGGACGGCTTCCGGGCCGCGCGGATCACCGAGCGCCTGGAACAAAGGCGCGACTGGGACAACGACAAGGTCATGAAGCTGCAGCAGGACCTCTATGTGATTCCGTGGCGCGAGATCAGGGACATCGTCCTCTCCCTTCCCCAAAGGACAGAGCAGATGAAGCTGGCCTTATCGCTGCTTTCGGCCTGGGACGGCCGGGCCTCCGCCGATTCCGCGGCGGCGACCGTCTACGAGCTGTTTATGAGCGAAATGCATTGGTGGACAAATTTTGCTAAGGCACCGGACTCGTTCTTACGTATCCTGGGCGAGGGCGTCGACCCCCTGCTGTCCCGCACGTTTGTCCCCATGCGGCGCGCCGGCCATCTGATACGTCTCTTGAGAGAGCAGCCCGAGGGTTGGTTCCTGGACTCGTGGGATGACGAAATGGTCAGCGCCTTGACGGGGGTTATGAGCGAGCTCAGGAGAAAATACGGTCACGATCCGGCCCGCTGGGCCTGGGGCACTGTCAGGACGCTGACGCTGCAGCATCAGCTCGGTGTCAAAAAGCCCCTGGATAAGGTCTTCAATATCGGCCCGCTGCCCTGGAGTGGCGATACGCATACTGTCGCGCAAAGCTACGTCGACCCAACGGATACAAAAGGGAACCCCGGCGCCATCGTCTCGCTCCGGTACGTCGTCGATGTCGGCAACTGGAATAATAACCTGTTCGCCATGGCGGGCGGCCAGTCCGGCAATCCCTTTTCGCCGCACTATTCGGACATGCTGCATCTCATCCGGGAGGGAAAAGGCGTCGCCATCCCCTGGTCAAAAGAGAAGGAGAAAGAAGCCGTCAAAAGCGTGCTTGAACTCGTTCCGACAGCTTAAAAGCACTTCCAGAACTTGCTCCTTGATAAAAAAGCAACAAAAAGTTACAATTACGTTACAAATTGTTGCGAAGGAGTGAGAACATGAAGAAGCGATTGATCGCTTTATTTTTAGTGATATGCCTTATGGCGGCGACGGCGGTGTCCGCCTCGGCTTTGTCGGTTGTGGTTGACAGCAGGCCTGTTGCGGTTGAGACAATGCTCAGCAATGACACCACGTATGTGCCGCTGCGTGCCGCCGCCCAAATGCTTCGCCCCGACGCCGTCATCACCTGGGAAAACAATCAGGGTGTCGTCCGGACACCGGACCTGACGCTGACGGCCCAGCCGGGCAGCCTTTATGTCAACGCCAACGGCCGCATGCTCTACGCTGCGTACGGCGTGAAAAACGAAAACGGCAGCCTTATGATTCCCGTACGCGTACTCGCCAAAGCGCTGGGCGCGTCCGTCGGCTGGGACGGCAGCCGCGGTCTGATCACGCTCAACAGCGGAAGCGGCGCCATCGCGTCCGGCGACAGCTTTTATGACACCGACGCCGTCTACTGGTTGGCCCGTATTATTCACGCCGAGAGCCTGGGTGAGTCGCTGAAGGGAAAAATCGCCGTCGGCAACGTCATCCTGAACAGGGTAAAGGATCCCGGTTTCCCCAACACCATCTACGGCGTCATCTTCGACAGCCGCTGGGGCGGCCAGTTCCAGCCCGCTAAAAACGGCGCGATTTACAACAAACCCTCCGCCGACAGCGTTTTAGCCGCAAAGCTCTGCCTCGACGGCGCCAGCGTCGCCGGCAGCAGCCTGTTCTTCCTGAATCCCGCCATCTCGTCAAGCTTCTGGATGATGCAGAACAAAAGCTATGTGACGACAATCGGCAACCATCAGTTCTACGCGTAGGACAGGAATTATCTGTATACAAGGCCGTCCCGATTGTCGAGACGGCGCGCAGGCTCACGGTGACCGTATCCTGCTGCCACTTGGCGTCGCCACCGACGCCGAGCTGGCGGGCGCCGGCGCCGCCGGTCTGGACGTAGGTGTCATAGCCGGTGATGCCGCCCTGC
>CAZJCH010000056.1:0-3695 GCA_964544005.1 uncultured Papillibacter sp. | reverse complement strand
CACAATGTCGGCGCCGCGCGCCACCTCATACACGTCGTCAAAACCCATCAGCTTCAGCAGATTGATCGCGTTTCGCGAACCGGCCGGACCTGCTTTAATTCTATAGTCAAACGTCATATCGTCCGCGCCGAGCTGCTCCTCAAAATGATAGCGCCGAAGCTCCGCTCCAAGCGCCGCAGGCTTTTCCGCTTTCCCATAAAGACTCCTTTTACCGCGTTCTTCAAGCCGATTATAGCAGTGCAGTCAGTTTTTTACAATCACTTGGTTTCAGCTTTTTTTGTGCGGTTTTTACCTGGAAAACACGGAGGAAGAGGCAACTTCCATAAAAATATAAGTGTGTCTGTTCTTGACACGATACATGTTTTTCGGTATTATTGTCTATAGAAATGCTCGGAATCAGATTATTTACGGGCATTTTATGCTGTGCAGGACGTTGTACAGGGTATGTATGTAACGCCCCAAATAAAAAGGAGGAAATATGAAAAGAATAATTGCAGCGATAGTGACATCAGTTTTAGCTTTATCCATGCTCGCTTCCTGCGGGAAGAAAGAGCCGGTCAAGGTGATCTTCGGCGACGCCGGCTGGGACAGTATGAAATTCCACAACGCTGTGGCCATGTTCATCGCCGAGAATGCGTATAACATGGAGACGGGTCAATTCACCGGGACGACAGCAATCACTTATAACGGTCTTATGAACGGCGACATCCAGGTATACATGGAGACCTGGCAGGACAATATCTTCACATACAAAGACGATGTCGCGGCGGGCTCGGTCATTGAGCTGGGCCTGAATTACGCGGACAACGCGCAGGGCGTTTATGTGCCCCGCTATGTCATTGAAGGCGATGATGCCAGGGGCATCGAACCAATGGCGCCGGATCTGAAGTCCGTGGCGGATCTGGCCAATTACGCCGACATTTTCGTTGATCCCGACGATCCGTCAAAAGGCCGCATCTATGGCGCCATATCCGGCTGGTCGGTGGACGAGATCATGCGCAATAAAGTTAAGTTTTACGGACTAGACGCAATGTACAACTATATGGACCCTGGTTCAGACCCGTCGCTCGCAGCGGCCATCTCTGCCGCATATGAAAAAGGCGAGCCGATTGTGGCCTATTACTGGGAACCGGCCTGGATTACCGGAAAATACGATCTGGTCCTTCTGGACGACGCGCCTTATGATCCCGATAAGTATCAAGCTGGCGAATGCGCCTTCCCCGCGGTACAGCTGACGGTTTGCGTCAATCCTGACTTTAATAAGAATAATAAGGAATTCTGCGAATTCTTAAGTAAATACGAGACTTCGAGCGCCCTGACCTCAGAAGCGCTGTCTTATATCCAGGAAAACGATACTGATTTTATAACAGCGGCTAAATGGTTCCTGACCCAGCATGATGAGCTGCTCAGCCAATGGCTGTCCTCGGAAAAAGCCGATCTGGTGCGCAAGGCACTGACAAGCTGACGGGAGGCGTTGCATCGTGCCTGACTGGATTATTAACTTCCCCCAGGATGTTTTTGTCAACATCAAAGAACCGATCAACAATGCCATCAATTATATGCTTCGCAACTGGGGCGGTTTTTTTGACGGCCTTCGGGCTTTGCTGCGTTCGCTCCTGATAGCGGTGGGCAGCGTGGTCAATCTCATTCCGTGGTGGCTGCTGCTGGCGCTTGTTTTCTTCGCCACCTACCGTATGAGCAGGAACTGGGGTCGGGCGGCCTTGTATACAGTGCTGCTGTTCTTTATCGGCGCCATCGGCTATTGGGGCCTGATGTATGAGACGCTGACGATCATCATCACGTCCGTTTTGCTCTCTCTCATTATCGGCCTGCCCATCGGCGTGCTCATTTCTTCCAGCAAGAAGGCCAATGCGATCATCCGGCCTATTTTGGATACCATGCAGACAATGCCGGCTTTCGTCTATCTGATCCCGGCGGTCATGCTCCTGAAAATGGGCAATGTTCCCGCTGTTCTGGCCACCACGATTTACGCATTGCCGCCCGTCATCCGTCTGACCAGTCATGGCATACAGCAAGTAAACGTTGAAGTCGTGGAGGCCGCGAAGGCCTTCGGCGCGACAAAAACGCAGACGCTCTTCAAGGTGCAGATACCGCAGGCACTGCCGACGATCATGACCGGCGTCAATCAGACGATCATGATGGCCATTTCCATGGTCGTCACCTGCTCCATGATCGGCGCTACCGGTCTCGGGTCGGAGGTCATCATCGGCATCAACAGGCTCGACAGCGGCCGGGGCTTCGCCGCGGGTATTGCCATTGTTATTGTGGCCATCATTCTTGACAGGCTCACGCAGGGCATCGTCAAGAAGAAGGAGGACCCGCAATGACGAACGAAGACAGTATCATACTGAGGGTCGAGCATCTGACGAAGATGTTCGGCGTCAAGAAAGCAGCCGCTCGTGAGCTCCTGAAAAGCGGTCATACGAAAGATGAGATACTCCGGCAAACCGGCGTCACAGTGGCCGTGGCCGATGTGTCCTTTGATGTGGAGCGCGGCAAAATCTTTACGCTCATCGGCCTGTCCGGCTCCGGCAAATCAACAGTGGTGCGCTGCCTCAACATGCTGCATCCGGCCACCTCCGGGAAAGTTTACTTCGAGGGCCGGGATATCGGCGAATTTACAAAGCAGGAGCTGATGGAATTCCGGCGGAGCAAAATGTCGATGGTCTTCCAGAGCTTCGGCCTGATGTCCCACAGGGATGTCCTCAGCAATGTGGCCTTCGGGCTCGAGATCCGCGGCATCAAAAAAGCCGAGCGCGAGGAAAAGGCCATGGAGATGATTGGCATGGTCGGTCTTTCCGGGTGGGAGCACAAGAGCATCGGCAGCCTCAGCGGCGGCATGCGCCAGCGCGTCGGCATTGCCCGCGCGCTGACCAACGACCCCGATATCCTGCTGATGGACGAGCCCTTCTCGGCTTTGGACCCCCTTGTCCGCCGTGACATGCAGTTCGAGCTCCTGTCCATCCAGGAAAAGCTCAACAAAACCGTTGTCTTCATTACCCACGACATCAACGAGGCCTTCAAGCTGGGCAACACCGTCGCCATCATGCGCGACGGCAGGATCATTCAGATCGACACGCCGGAGGGCATGTCCTCGAATCCGGCAGACGACTATGTCAGGGACTTTATCGACAGCGCCGACAAGACGCAGATTTACAGCGTCCGAAATATCATGCAGACACCGTCCAGCCTGATCCATGCCCGGGATGGCGCCAACAACGCGCTCAAGCAGATGCGTGACAACGGCGTCTCCAGCGTCTATGTCGTGGAGGAGAAGATGGAGCTCGTCGGCATCCTCACGCTGGACCAGGCCCTGAAGGTCAGGGCAGGGGAGATTCAGTTCCAGGACGCTCTGATACGGGATCTCACGACAACAACCATCGACACCCAGATATCGGACCTCATTCCCGTCGCTGCCGAGACAAATTTCCCCATCGCCGTCATCGACGATAAAAACCGCCTCATCGGCCTCGTCACCAAAGCCGCCGTTCTGGCCTCCCTCATCTGACGTAATAATAACGAAACAAGCCGGTGCGCACAAAATATCTGTGCCCACCGGCTTTAGCATCCCCACAAGCTCGCTCCGCGTTCCCCAGCGCCCCCAATGAGATCGCTTTGCGATCTCTTGGGGAGCTGCCGCCGCAGGCGGCTGAAGGGGTGCCTGTGCCGCGTCA
>CAZJCH010000055.1:0-10036 GCA_964544005.1 uncultured Papillibacter sp. | reverse complement strand
AAACGCAGTTCTTATGTTTTGGAGACCACCGCGTCAGCGGTTTAGTGCTATGTTTTAACTATTTCCATCACATCCCCCCACGGAGCGCCATACGGCGCTCCGCCTTTTTATCCCCCAAATTAGCAATTTCCACAAAAATTTCATTACCCTATTTCAAAGCTCCGAATTCTGTGGTATACTTAGGAAATCCGAAGTATCGGGAAGAAGGAAAAACGCGAAAAAAAATATATAGCATACATGGCAATTTGCACAAAAAAATAAAAAACCCAGTGTTTGCAGCGTGTAGCGGGATCGGTGCCGGCCAAGATTTAACACTTTCGCATAATTATTAATAATTCTGTAACATATTTTGGTACCAAAACGCACCCAAAACGCACCTAAAACGCACCTAAAACATGCTCAAACCGAGTATAAAATGACATTTGTCATATAAGAATCAGGAGCTTTTTCACTTATGCCAGACGATAGGTTGCGGTATGATACGATCAGAAATCAAGAGAAGGAAAGTGAAAACATGGTAGTCAAGGTCAATAATCTCGTCAAAAGATACGGCGAACTGATCGCGCTGGACCATTTTAATCTGGAGGTCAGGGAAGGGGAGGTCTTCGGGCTTTTGGGGCCCAACGGATCGGGCAAGACGACGGCCATCAACTGCATCCTGTCGCTCCTGAAATATGACAAAGGCTCCGTCGAGGTTTTCGGCAAGCCGATGCAGCCGGACTCCTATGAAGCGAAAAGGAATATTGGCATCGTCATGCAGAACGTCGCCGTTTTTAACGAGCTCACGGTGAAGGAGAACATTACTTACTTCTGCGGCCTGTACATCGGCGACAAAAAGAGATGCGCGGAGCTTGTCGAGGAGGCGATCGGCTTTGTCGGCCTTGAGAATTACACAAAGTTTTACCCGAAAAAGCTCAGCGGCGGTTTGCTCAGAAGGCTGAATATCGCCTGCGGCATCGCCCATAAGCCGAGGCTCATCATACTGGACGAACCGACAGTCGCTGTCGACCCCCAGAGCCGCAACAGCATCCTCGAGGGTATTCTGAGGCTGAACAGCGAAGGCGCGACGGTTATCTATACCTCGCATTACATGGAGGAGGTCGAGCAGATCTGCTCACGGATTGCTATTATGGATAAGGGCAAGGTCATTGCCACGGGCACGACGAACGAGCTCAAGGGCATGATCAAAACAGGGGAGAAGATCACGGCGGAGCTCCTCAGACCAGACGCCGGCATATTGACCGGTATCAGACAGCTGCCGTATATAAGCGCTGCGGAAATCTCCGGCTCCCAGCTTCTTATCAAGTCCGAGCACGGAAAAAACAACCTGGGCGCTGTGCTGGATTATCTCAATTCCCATAACATCGCCTACGGAAAAATCTTCTGCGAGCTGCCGACGCTCAATGACGTTTTCCTCGAGATCACCGGCAAAGAGCTGAGAGACTAGGGGTGACATGATGTTTAAACATATATATCTTGGCCGGTTAAGGCTGCTGCTGCGGTCAAAAGATGACGTGTTCTGGACGCTGCTCTTTCCGATTATCCTGTCAGTTTTCTTTACCATGGCGTTTTCAGGTCTCGGCAGCGCCGATAATTTCAACCCCGTGCCCATTGCCGTTGTCGAGAATGGGGAGCTTCAGAGTCAAACGGTGTTTCTTCAGGCAATTCAATCGGTTTCCGACGATAATGCTGCCAATGAGGAAAAGCTGTTCCATGTGACATACGCCGCTGAAGATGAGGTGGAACAGAGCCTCAGGGACGGTACGATCAAAGGCTACATCCTGTTTGACAACGGGGCGCATGTCGTTGTGAAAAGCTCCGGGGCTGAGCAGACCATCATAAAGCAATTCATGGACAGCATTCAGCAGATCGGTTCATCCTACCGGACGATCCTCAGCACAAATCCGGCAGCAGCAGCATCGATGCGCTACAGCGGGGAGAAATCATTTCTGAGCGAGAGCGGAACGCCGGCCAGGACGCAGGCAAACTCGATCACCATCTGCTTTTACGGCTTGCTTGCCATGGCGGCGATGTTCGGCGGCTTTTGGGGGAAAAGAGAGGTCGAGGATATACAGGCCAATATGTCGCAGCAAGCCATGCGCCTGAATCTGGCCCCCGTCCATAAACTCAAAGCCTTCGGCTCATCAATCTGTGCCTCGATTACCATCCAGTTCCTGTCGCTCGTTATTACCGTGGCGTTTTTGGCGCTCGTCCTGGGTGTCAATTTCGGCAGTCAGTTCGGCTATATCCTAATCATATGTTTCTTCTCGAGCATCATGGGCGTCTCCTTTGGCGCGCTCGTCGCTGCTCTGGTAAAAAACGACGGCATCAGACTTGCCGTCACGCTGGGTGTCAGCCTTTTTCTGTCCGCTATTGCCGGTATGGTCAACCCGAGTCTGAAATATCTGGTCACAGATGCCCTTCCGGTCATGTCCTATATCAATCCGGCCAACCTGATTTCAGACGCGTTTTACTCGCTTTATTATGGCTACAATGACCGGATGGCCCTTAATATTGGCCTGATGCTCGGCTTCTCGGTCGTGTTCTCACTCATCGTGTATCTGGTTACAAGGAGGCAGAAATATGCCAGTCTTTAAAGCCTATTTCAAAGTGATCAAAAAGAACCTGCCCAGTCTGATAATTTACTTTATCATATTCGTTGCCACCGCGAGTCTTTTCTTCAACACCTCGGGCAGCCGGACGACGGACGCCTTTAGCCCAACAAAGAGTCAAATCGCCTTTATCAGCAATGACAGCGACTCGCCGCTCGTGGACGGCTTGAGAACCTGCCTTGAAGATAACGCGCAAATCGCTGATATCCCCGCCACCCGGGAGAGCCTGCAGGACGCCCTGTTCTACGGAAAAATTAATTACATCCTGACAGTTCCCGAGGGGTTCACAGAGAGTTTCATGAGCGGGTCGGATACGGTAACGCTTGATAAAAAAACGGCTCCGATGTCAACGACCAGTGTCAGTATCGATATGCTCGTCAACAAATATCTCAATCTTGTCCGGATGTATGAGCAAAGTCTCCCTGATATGACGGAGCAGGATGTTGTCAGCCGTGTTCTCGAGGATCTGAAACTGTCTGTTCAGGTTGATATGGTGTCCAATGGCGATCAGCTGAAGACAGCGGGGCTGTCGGATTATTTCAGGTACCAGGCGTTTCCGATTCTCGCAGTCCTCATCCTGGGCGTGACCTCCATCATGCTCGCTTTCAATAGCCCGGAGCTCAGTCGAAGAAACCAATGTGCGCCGGTCAGGCCAACTAAAATGAGCCTGTGCCTCTTTGCCGGGAACGCCGTTTTCGCTGTTGCCGTATGGCTTCTCCTTTCTATCATTGCCCTGGCGCTCTACGGCGACATGAGCTTCAATACCGGTGTCATTCTGCTGTGCCTGAACGCTCTCGCTTTCACGATTGTCTGCCTGGCCATCGGCTTCCTCGCGGGGAAATTTATCAAAAGCCCCATCGCACAGGCGGTTTTTACCAATACGGTCACGCTTGGCATCTGCTTCTTAAGCGGTGTTTTTCTCGATCAAGCCTGGCTCGGCGATACGGTGCTTAAAATAGCCAGCTTCCTGCCCGGTTTTTGGTATGTCAAGGCCGTCGATACAATCAAAGATATATCGGTATTCAGTTTTGACAGTATTAAGCCCGTCATGAACGATATGCTCATCCAACTGGCTTTCGCCGCCGCCTTCATTGTCGTCGCGCTCGTCGCTTCCAAACAGAAAAAGCAGAACATGGCGCGCTAATGCCGCCCATCAGCAAAACCGGCACGTCTCAAAGCACTACTGACGCGATGTGGAAAAAAATGCGAGGTCATTTTCAGGATTAACCCTTCTATTTGTCAAATACTAAACAGACGGTATTTGTATATGACAAGGGATGATCTTATGAGAAAAACGAGACTATTAGCGTTCTTTCTGCTCACCGTTATTCTTCTGACAGGCACGGCGTCGGCGGTATACTTTGACAGCGCGAACAACAGGTTCGACTTTGCGGGCAACGTGATTGCCGACAAAAGCGTGGAGGGCGACTATATCGCCTTCGGCGGGACCGTCAAGCTCGAATCCGGCGTCGCCGGCGACATTATCGCAGGCGGAAGGAACATCATCATTAACGACGACAGTGCGGTGCAGAATATTTACGCCGCCGGCTCGTATGTCACCGTCCGTGCCAAAAGCGCGCGCAACATTTACGCCGTGGGCGGCGACGTCACCATAAACGCGGGGACGGACGCCAAGGGCGTGTATCTTGTGGGCGGGATGATCAGCTTCGGCGGTACGGCCGTCGACGCGTATATGACCGGCGCGTCGGTAACTGTGGACGGGACGATCTATGAAAATCTCGTTATCCGCAGCGACAGCATCACCTTTGGCAAAAACGTAACGGTGAACGGCCACATCACGATTTACGCGTCGGTCAAGCCGCAGCTGCCGTCCGGAATCGACGAGGCAAAGGTGACGTACAAGCGGGTCATGCATATTGGCAAAGGGAACATCGACCTGAGTGCGCGGGGAATCAGCCGCATTAAGGTCATTATGGCCGCCGTCAGCGTCGTCACCGCCGTCTTTATCGCCCTCCTGCTGACGCTTTTCAGAGGCGGTTATTTCAAGGCGAAAGCACTGGAGTTCCCGAAAACCTGGGGCAAAATGCTCCTGTTCGGGCTGATCGCGTTCATTGTCATACCCATCGCGGCCCTTGTCTGCATGCTGACGGTCTTCGCCATACCCGTATGCGTCATCGTGCTGATCCTCTACGGCATTATCCTGTATCTTTCACCCGTTATCACCGGCGTGATCCTGGGCCGGCGGCTGATGCCAAAGATGAACCGTTTTCTGTCGGTGAGCCTCGGCGCCGCGGCACTCTCCCTGCTGCTCCGCGTCCCGTATCTGAAGATAGCGCTGTTTCTGGCCTGCGCCTTTTACACCCTCGGCATCACCGTCATGAGCCTGCGGCCCCGCCGGGAAACAAGAACCCTGGATGTAGGGACGAAGGATTAAATTCTGTATTCCTGAAGAGCATAGCAAGAGAACTGACCCGGTGAGTCAGTTCTCTTTGCTCGGGCTTACAAATAGAAAAAGGCCGCAAACACTCTACATTTGCTTTTAGAATTCGTCCAGCGTAATTTCTGTTGACGGGATGCCGGTGCCGCCGTAGACGTCCAGCATGGCGTAGGCCTCGTTTTCGTCATAGACATAATAGGTGTCGTTGGACCTGAAGAACACGGTGTCCTCGCCGAACATATTCGCCACGTCGATCCAATAGGGGCCCGCCGCGTATTGGATGATATAATCGCCGGCCGGTACAGGCATCGGAATATTCGAATCATACTGGACATAGAACGCGATCACCAGGTTGCCGGTGTAGGCGTCGACAAGCTCGATGACATAATCCATATCGGCGCTCGTTTCAATTGTGATAAAGCTGAAGGGAGCGTCTACAAGCTCACGGTCCATGTAGAAGACATAGCTGTTGTCCGGATAGCTCTCGTCAAAATGCGTGTCGTAACCAATGTGTTCGTTGATATCAAAGGAGTCGTAGCTGATCAGATAAACCTGGACGCCGCCCGTTTCAAGGCTGTAAACCGTGCCGTCGTCATACAGGAGCAGGTCGACAACAGAGCCGCTATATGTAAAGGTGTAGGCATCGCCCTCATACCACATGCCGTAATACCGCATGTTTTTGATCTTGTTGAGATCCATTCCGGTATCAAGGCACGCGGCGTCGATATTGGCCTGCGTTGCGGAATCAAACAGTGCCGGTTCCTCGCTGGGCTCCTCCGACGGCTCTTCGGAGGGCTCTTCTGATGGTTCTTCGGACGGCGCTTCTGAAGGCTCCTCGGACGGTTCCTCGGACGGCTCTTCGGAAGGTTCCTGACTGATATCGGAAACGGAAACGGTGGGGTCATCGTTATCGCCCTTATCCGATAACAGGATATAGGCCAGTATACCGCCGCCGATCAGCAGGAGACCGATAATAATGGAAACAATGATGACGGTTGTTTTATTATTCCTGGGGGGGCCGCCGGACGGATAACTCGTGCCGCCGCCATACGGCGCGCTCTGGTAATGGGCGGAACTCCGGACAACCTGAGGCACGGGCTGGTAATTAGGCGGGCTCTGCGCGCCCGGAGTCCCCAGATTCGCCCCGCATCCGGTGCAGAAAACAACGTTTTCGCTGACCTCTCTCCCGCAGTGTGTGCAAAATCTCATGAAATCCGACCCCTCTCAAATCAATTTCAGTCTCTTACTTTTGCCTCTTATATAGAAATTTAACACAGAATTCTCAGAGATGTAAACATTTTTACATAAATAACCCCGGTTGAATTGACGGATGCCTGAGTGTTCCTTATAATTGATATATATTTCAAAGCGGCGGAAGGAACAATTATGGAAACAATCAGGAGCAAGAAAGGGTACATCATCGATATGGACGGCGTGATCTATCACGGAGACCGCCTCCTGCCCGGTGTCACAGAATTTGTGAATTGGCTTTACAGAGATAATAAAAAGTTTCTGTTTCTCACAAACGCCAGCGGCCGGTCCCCGAAGGAGCTCCAGCTGAAGCTTTTTCGCATGGGGCTCGACGTGGATGAAAGCCACTTTTATACGAGCGCGCTGGCGACGGCGAAGTTTTTGAGCCGCCAGAATCCCGGCTGCAGCGCTTATGTGATCGGAGAGCCCGGCCTCTATAATGCCCTGCACGACGTGGGTATCACCATAAACGATGTGAATCCCGATTATGTCGTCGTCGGAGAGACAAACAGCTACAGCTTTGAAAAAATCTGCCGGGCGTCTCATCTCGTCTCCGCCGGCGCGAAGCTCATCGGCACAAACACCGACCTTACCGGCCCCAGCGAGCAGGGCATCATTCCGGCCTGCCGCGCCCTGATCGCACCCATCGAGCTGACGACGGGCAGGAGCGCCTACTATATCGGCAAGCCGAATCCGCTGATGATGCGGACGGGCCTCAGGATGCTGGGGGTCCATTCAGAAGAGACCGCCATGATTGGCGACAGAATGGATACCGACATTATCGCCGGGATTGAAAGCGGCCTTGATACGGTCCTCGTCCTGTCCGGTGTGACGACGGAAAAGTCAATGGAAAGGTATCCCTACCGGCCGAGGCTTGTCCTGAGCGGCGTCGGCGATATCCCGGGGAGCGGCGAATGACGGAGCGCTAAAAATACTTGGATGAGGGGATACTGTAAAGGTTGATGTTTTTTTGCCGTTTGGTATCATAAAATTTATACTATAAAAGGAAGACATGCGATAATGAATTGGTTTCAGGAGCTGATCGGTAATAAGGTGCTCATAAGCGGGGCCGTGAGCTGGATAACCGCTCAAATCCTTAAAACGATTATTTACGCAGTCCTTAACAGGAAAATACAAATCGGGCGGCTTGTTGGCGGCGGCGGCATGCCCAGCAGCCACTCGGCAACCGTCACGGCGCTGGCCGTAACCTGCGCGATTCATTTCGGACCCGGCTCCTTTGAGTTTGGCGTCACGATCATTCTGGCGTTTATCGTTATGCACGACGCCATGGGCGTCCGTAAGGAGACGGGCAAGCACGCCGCGATCTTAAACAATATGATCGATTTCATCGAAGCAATGGGCAAGGACCTGACCCCCGAGGAAAAGCTGAAGGAGTTTGTCGGCCACTCGCCGCTGCAGGTAATTATCGGCGCGGCCATCGGTCTGGCCGTGGCCTTCATCATCGGGTAATAAAAAAATCAGGCGGACTCAAGCTGTCGCGCCGATACTCAAACCGGCGCCGCCTCACCGAGGAGCGCCGTTTTGCCTTTATCCCGCGCAAGCTGCGCGTACCGCGCGCGAGCATTGACCGGCCAACATAATCACTGTGTAAAGGGTGTATCATGAAAAAGAGTCATCTAAAAAAAGAGCTGTTCAGTTGGATCAGGATGATCGTTCTGGCTGTGACGTTTGCGCTGCTGATCAGCAATTTTCTGATCGTCAACGCCCGCGTGCCCTCGGGCTCAATGGAATCGACCATTATGACGGGGGAAAGGGTCTTGGGGTTCAGGCTGACGTATATGTTTGAGGCACCGAAAAGGGGCGATATCATTATTTTCAAGTTCCCGGATGATGAATCGCAGGTTTTTATAAAGCGTATTATAGGTCTGCCGGGGGAACAGGTTGATATTATAGGCGGAAAGGTCTATATCGATCATTCGGCGGCACCGCTGGATGAACCGTATCTGAATGATATACCGACGGGTGATGCGGGTCCCTTTATCATACCGGAAGACGCCTATTTCGTCATGGGTGACAACAGGAATGTCTCCTTCGATTCCCGGTACTGGGAGAACCATTTTGTGAAAAGGGACAAAATTCTGGCGAAAGCGATCGCAGGGTATTACCCTGATATCTATATTATCAAATAAACAGCTGCTAACCTGACTTTTTATGAGAATAATATAGAGACTAACATCGCAGGGGCTGCTGCCGGCCGAGGGTAACCACGAAACGAATCGAATCATTAAGGAGGGATAGTATGCCGATCATCGGGGCGTTTATACTGCCGCACCCACCGATCATATTGCCGGGGATCGGGAAGGGCGAGGAGAAAAAGATTCAAAAAACGGCCGACGCATTCAGGGAGGTCGCAGGAAGAATCAAAGAGCTCGCGCCGGAGACGATTGTTTTGACATCGCCCCATAGCGTGATGTACGCCGACTATATCCACATCTCTCCCGGGGAAAGGGCCTCGGGCGACATGCGCCAGTTCAGGGCGCCGGAGATCACTTTGAAAGCTTCTTATGATACTGAATTTGTGCGCGCGCTTGAAAATATGGCACTGGAAAACGGCATCCCTGCCGGGACGCAGGGGGAGCGGAGCGCCGCCCTTGACCACGGCACGATGCTGCCGCTCCTGTTCTTAAACGAGCAGTATACGGATTATTCTCTGGTGCGCACCGGGCTGTCCGGCCTGCCGATGGCGGACCATTACAGGTTCGGCATGTGCATCCGCGCCGCGGCTGAGAAGCTGGACAAAAGGGTCGTCCTCATCGCCAGCGGCGACCTGTCCCACAAGGTGCGCGCAGAAGGCCCCTACGGCTACGCCGAGGAGGGCGTCCGGTTTGACAGGGAGATCACTGAGGCTATGGGCTCCGGCGACTTTATGAAATTCCTGTCGTTTACATCGGAATTCGCCGAAAAGGCGGCGGAGTGCGGCCTGCGCTCCTGTGTCATTATGGCAGGGGCGTTCGACGGCCTGGACGTTCAATCCGAGCTCCTGTCCTACGAGGGGACGTTCGGCGTCGGTTACGGTATCGCGTCCTTTATCCCGAAGGGCGAAAACCCGGACAGGCGCTTTCTTGAAAAGCATTTTGCGCTTGAAGAAGCACGGTTGAAAGACATAAAAGACAGTGAGGATGCTTATGTTAAGCTCGCCCGGTATTCAGTGGAGCATTTTATACAAACGGGGAAGAGAGCTCCGCTGCCCGATGATCTGCCGGCGGAGCTGACAGGCCGGCGGGCGGGCGTCTTCGTCTCACTGAAAAAGCACGGGAATCTCCGGGGCTGCATTGGCACGATATCACCGGTGACAAAGAGCATTGCCGAGGAAATACTCCGGAGCGCCGTCAGCTCCTGCTCGGAGGACCCGCGCTTTGACAGGGTCCGGCCCGACGAGCTTAATGACCTCGTCTACAGCGTCGATGTGCTGGCGCCGCCGGAGCCGATTGAATCTGAAAAGGAGCTGGATGTCGCGCGTTACGGCGTCATTGTCTCCGCGGGCCACAAGCGCGGCCTGCTGCTGCCTAATCTGGAGGGCGTTGATACCGTGGAACAGCAGATCTCTATCGCATCTCAGAAGGCGGGCATCCGGCCGGGCGATATCATCCTCCAGTACGGCGAGGTGCAGAATCCATCGCCGCGCCGTCTTGTCGAGTTGACCAAGAGCACCGGCGGGCAGGAGATCAGCATCTCGGTGCTTCGCAACGGCCAAACGTTGTCAATAGTATACAAGTATAATTGTAGTAAATAATCAATTAACAAAACAATACGT
>CAZJCH010000054.1:9387-10346 GCA_964544005.1 uncultured Papillibacter sp. | reverse complement strand
GTGTCATGCCGTGGTTATTGTTTTAAAGCAGGGGAGGAAAGCTGCATGAAGATATTCAATGAATCAAAGACCCCCGGTTTAATTTCTGAAAAAAATGAGACACAGGGCCGTGTTTCAAAAAAGCCGGTCTCGGATAAAAGTGCGCCTGTTGTCTTAAAAGCCGATGAGTTGGAGCTGACGAACAAGAAAACGCCGGTCGGTTCGATGCGCGAGGTTGAAATCGCCAATGCCGCTGCTGTCGAGTTTGATATCAATGATGTGCCAGCGATTAAATTGAAGCTGGCCAGCCTCAATAATTATCTCCTCAACAACCCTGCCGCGGCTCTTTCTGCACAGGCGAACCTTAATACTGACGTCGTTGCCGGTCTGATCGGGTAAGCAATAGGCATAAAGCCGCTGCTTATAACCCCTTTTTAGATGGGGCTTTACTTCATGCGCCAAGCGAATTAAAACCCTCCGATTATAAATCGGAGGGTTTTGTGCGTTTATTGGCTTATTTAACGACGCATTCGTTGAAGTTACCTCTTTTGGTATACGTTGTGTGCAGGAGGTGGTGGGAGACATGGCCGCAGGGCTCGTGGAGGAAGTCGGCGTAGAGGGACTGGACGCTGGGGTTTTCGTGGGATTTGCGGAGCGTCTTGCTCTCGTCCTCGTCGTAGATGGCCTTCATGCGGCGGACTCTGTAATCCTCGGGCTTGCCGGCCATGCGGGGTTGGCCGCCGCCGTTGATGCAGCCGCCGGGGCAGCCCATGATCTCGATGAAGTGGTAGGGGCTTGTGCCGTCCTCAATCTGCTTCATCAGGACGTCGGCGTTTTTCAGGCCGCTGGCGACGGCGACGCGTGCCGTGACGCCTTCGAGGAATTTGAATTCCGGCTTGACGTTTTCAAATTTGACAGCTGCTTCCTTGATATTGTCGAGGCCGACGATGGGGGTGACGTGCAGCCCGTCAAAGGGGAGC
>CAZJCH010000054.1:0-9323 GCA_964544005.1 uncultured Papillibacter sp. | reverse complement strand
TGGAGAAGCCGAGAGGATCGTCAAACTTGCCGTCGGGCAGATTGATAAAGTCGATACCGGCCGTTTTGATCATGCGGGCCAGCTCGCGGGTGGTGAGGACGGCGTCGACGTTGGGATAGCCGTCGTTCTGCATTTCGGGGCGCTGGATCTCGTATTTTTTCGCGGTGCAGGGCATGACGGAGACAACATAAAAGTCTTGCGCCGGGACGCCGATCTTTTCGGCGTAGAAGCTCTTAACGAGGGCGCCCAGCATCGTGTGGGGGCTTTTACAGGTGGACAGGTGATCCAGCTGTTCCGGGAAGGCGTGCTCGATGTGCTTGATCCAGCCGGGGGAGCAGCTGGTGATCATCGGGAGAACGGCTTTACCTCCGGTCAAAGCTTCCTTGAGGCGGTGCAGGAGCTCGGTGCCTTCCTCCATAATGGTAAGGTCGGCTGTAAAGTTGGTGTCAAAGACATCGTCAAAACCGAGGTCGTGGAGCGCCGTGGCCATCTTGCCGGTGACGCGGGTACCGACTTCCATGCCGAACTCTTCACCCAGCGCGGCGCGGACGGCCGGAGCGACCTGGACAACAACGCGTTTATTAGGGTCTGCAAGCGCGCGCCATACCTGGTCGATAGCGTCCGTCTCAACGATGGCGCCGACGGGGCAAACGGCGGAGCACTGACCGCACATGGCGCAATTGACGCTTAACAGCGGCAGGTCCATGGCGGGGGAGATCGTTGTGTCAAAGCCTCTGTTCTGGCTGCCGATGGCGCCAACACCTTGGATCTGGTTGCAGGCCGTGACGCAGCGGCGGCAGAGGATGCATTTGGATGGGTCGCGGGTGATCGAGGGGCTGATGTCGATTGGGGCTGGCGTCACCTTGTTGGGAATTTTCGTCTCTGTGATACCCAGTGTATAACCCAGTTCCTGAAGCTCGCAGTTCTGGTTGCGCTCGCAGTGGGTGCAGTCCTGCGGATGGTTGGCAATAATGAGGTCATATATGATTTTCCTGGCCTTCTGGACTTTCTCGGTATTTGTTTTAATGACCATGCCGTTCGATGCCTTAACGATGCAGGAGGCCATCAGGTTCTTCTGGCCCTCGACCTCGACGACGCACATGCGGCAGGAGCCGTTCGTGTGGATACCGGGAAGGTTGCAGAGCGTCGGGACTTTGATCCCGGCCAGTTTCGCGGCTTGAAGAATCGTCGAGCCGTCAGGGGCAGACACTTTTTTTCCGTTGATTGTCAATTCTAACATATTTCTGCCCTCCATTAAAATAAGACGGCATCAAATTTACAAGCGTCCTTACAGGCGCCGCACTTGATGCACTTGTCGGTGTTGATCGTATGGGGTTTCTTGAGCTCGCCGGTGATTGCGCCGGTGGGGCATTTCTTCGCGCAGGCCGTACAGCCGCGGCATTTGTCCGGATCAATGCTGTAGACGCGAAGGGCTCTACACACATGCGCGGGACATTTCTTATCGACGACGTGGGCGATATACTCGTCCTTGAAATACTTGAGCGTTGTCAGGACGGGATTGGGCGCCGTCTGGCCGAGGCCGCACATGGCCGTCGCGCCGACGGTTACGGCAAGATCGTGCAGCTCGTCAAGATCCTCCAGCTCGCCGCGGCCGGAGGTGATCTTCAGGAGCAGCTCCAGCATGCGCTTTGTGCCGTTGCGGCAGGGAACGCAGTGGCCGCAGCTCTCGTCCTGTACGAATTCCAAGAAGAAGCGGGCTGTGTCAACGAGACAGGTGTTCTCGTCCATGGCGATAAGGCCGCCGGAGCCCATGATGGCGCCCATGGCGGACAGGCTTTCGTAATCGACGGAGACGTCCAGATGATCGGCCGTGAGGCAGCCGCCGGACGGTCCGCCCGACTGGACAGCCTTGAAGGCCTTGCCGTCCTTCATGCCGCCGCCCATCTTGTAGACGATGTTGCGGAGCGTCATGCCCATGGGGATCTCTATGATGCCGGAATTGACGATGTCGCCGGCCAGGGCGAAGACCTTCGTACCGCGGCTTCTGCCGACGCCGTAGGCGGCAAACCACTGGGCACCCTTGAGGATGATCGCGGGAACGTTAGCCAGCGTCTCCACATTATTGATAATCGTCGGGACGTTCCACAGACCGGCTTGGAACGGGAAGGGGGGCTTTTGCCTCGGCTCGCCGCGGCGGCCTTCGATGGAATTGATAAGCGCTGTCTCCTCGCCGCAGACGAAGGCACCCGCGCCGATTCGGATCTCAATGTCAAAGCTGAAGCCGGTACCGAGAATGTCCGTGCCCAGAAGGCCGCATGCCTTTGCCTGCTCCAGTGCGATGCCAAGGCGCTCGACGGCCAGCGGGTATTCGGCGCGAACGTAGACGTAACCCTTGTCGGCGCCAATGACATAGCCGCCGATAATCATGGCTTCAATGATGTTGTGAGGGTCGCCCTCCAGGACGCTCCTGTCCATAAATGCGCCGGGGTCGCCCTCATCGGCGTTGCATATGAGGAATTTCTGATCCCCGGGAGCGTTCATGCCGGACTGCCATTTGATGCCGGTGGGGAAGCCGGCACCGCCGCGCCCGCGGAGGCCGGAATCGATGAGCTCCTGGACCGTCTTCTCGCGGCCCATATCCATAATGACTTTCGCCGCGGCAGAATAACCGTCGTTTGCGATGTAATCCTCAATCGATGAGAAATCGACGCGGCCGCAGTTCCGGAGTGCGATCTTGACCTGGTCGGAGAAGAAGCCGATATCTTTCGTATAGGGGACATAGTCACCCTTGTCGTCGTCATAATAGCAGAATTCCTTGACGATCTGGCCGCCCTTCAGATGGCGGTCAACGATGGCCTGGACTTTTTCGGGATCAAGATGGCCGTAGAAAACACCATCGGGATCCACGGTCATACAGGGACCATAGGCGCACAAGCCGATACAGCCGGTGACAACAATGCGGACATCCTTGGAGAGGCCGCCGTTTAATACGGCCTTGCCCAGCGCTTCGACGACTTTATCGCAGTGGGAGGAGACACATCCTGCGCCGCCGCATACAAAGATTGTATGCTTGTATGTAGAAGTCTGGCTGCGTATCGTATCACGAAGCTTTTGAAGGTCGGCCTTATTCTTGATTTTATTCATTATTTTCACCTCTCACTTTCCCGGGCGATGGCCATCGCCTTGATACCACGGCTCAAGTATACCGGGGAGATCGGCCGGCTTGACCTCAGGATAAACCGTATCATCTATAAGCATGGCGGGAGCCAGACCGCAGGAACCGATGCACCTGGCGATTTCAAACGTGAAAACCCCGTCTCCCGTCGTGCCGCCGGCTTGTACGCCAAGCTGTTTTTCAAGGGCTTCGACGACGCTGGCGCCGCCGCGCACGTAGCATGCCGTTCCCATACAAACCCTGATCGTATGTCTTCCGCGTGGCTTCGTGGCAAAAAAGGAATAAAAACTGACGACTCCCGATACAGTGGAAAGCGGAACCTCGAGCTCCTCAGCAATGACCTGCTGAATCTGCAGCGGAAGATATCCGTAAACGCCCTGTACCATATGGAGTACCTGAATCAGGCTTCCCTCCTTGCCCTTGTAGTTTGCCGCAAGCTGCCGGATGCGCTGTATAAGCTCTTCCTCCGTGCCGGTGCAGCTGACTGAGTGATTTTGCGTCGTGCTCATTTCCTTTCTCCTTTACCGTATTGATTTTGCTCGAAGCAATTATTTATGTTATATCGACCAATACCAGTTACTTATATTAAACCCAGATGTACTAAAAAGCAATAATAAAATGTTAAAATTTTAACTAACTTACGTCACTATTAGCGCAAATTGAATAAAATGAAAAAGTGTATTTTGTCGAACATTGCCATTAATAACTGATAGTACAAAATGTTCGTTAGATATTACAAAATTTATAGCATGAAAAACAGGGCGGACACAATGGTCCGCCCCGGCAAGATAAATTCATTTTTTCAGTCTATCGCGGCGCATAAAGCTTCGGCGGCTCGGATGCCGTCGACAGCGGCGGAAATAATCCCGCCGGCATAGCCCGAGCCCTCACCGCAGGGGAAGAGACCTTGGAGACCTGCGGCCTCATAATTCTCGCGGTCAATCCTGACAGGCGATGAGCTCCTTGTTTCCACCGCCGTCAGAACGGCGTCCGGGGATGAAAAACCGCGGATGCTTTTTTCCATCAACGGCAGCGCTTCGGCGATTGATTCGCAAACAAATGCAGGAAGGACATCCCACAGATTGCACCAGCGGACGCCCGGAAGGTAAGTGGGGGAGACGGCAGCCGCTTTTTTGGAGGGCTGTTTCTTAAGGAAATCGCCGACGCACTGCGCCGGTGCGCAATAATTGCCGCCGCCGTGTATAAATGCCGAGTGCTCAAGTGTCCGCTGAAAATCGATACCAGTCAGCTCGGACCCGGGATAATCAACAGGTGTGACAGACACCAGCAGGCCGCCGTTGATGTTTTTCCCATCCCGGGCGTATCCGCTCATGCCGTTGGTGACGACATGGCCGGTTTCGCTGGCCGCGGCGATGACACTGCCGCCGGGGCAGACGCAGAATGTGTAGACGGACCGGCCGCTTTTTAAGTGTACAGCCAGCTTGTAGTCGGAGGCGGGCAGCGTGCCAAGCGCGGCGGCCTGACCGTACTGCGCCATATCGATATCCTTTTGCCGGTGCTCAATGCGCACGCCGACCGAGAAGCTCTTGGCGGTGAGCTTGACGCCGCTGCGCGCCAGCATCTCAAACGTATCGCGGGCGCTGTTGCCCGGTGCCAGGATTAAATGCGCTGTCTCGATCGTATATGCGCCTTCGTCGGAAATAACATCTGCTGCTGTCAATCGTCCGTTCTCAAAATGCAGCCCGTCCAGTTTGTGCCCGAACCGGATGTCGCAGCCCAGTTTCAGGAGCTCCCGACGCATATTGACGACGACGCCGCGCAGCCTGTCCGTGCCGACGTGAGGTTTGGAAAGGTACAATATATCCTCCGGTGC
Source organism: uncultured Papillibacter sp. (assembly GCA_964544005.1). Lineage (GTDB taxonomy): Bacteria > Bacillota > Clostridia > Oscillospirales > Oscillospiraceae > Sporobacter. The sequence continues at coordinate 4,353 of CAZJCH010000054.1, read as the reverse complement.
GCCGAGGTCCACGAACCGACGCAGCACAAAGGCGATACGCGGATCATGGATGCCCGTCGTCAGCTTGCCGTCGGAAAATGTCCCCGCACCGCCCTCGCCGAACTGGACATTGGAGCGTTCATCCAAGACGCCTGTCTCCCAGAAACGCGACACATCGGCCATACGCTGCTCCACGGGCTTTCCGCGTTCCAGGAGAACCGGCCTCAGCCCCGCTTCCGCGAGGCAAAGCGCGGCAAAAAGCCCGGCAGGCCCCGCGCCGACGACAACGGGTCTCTGCTCTGCTTTCAAGCCGCTGTAAGGAAAAGCATAGACCTCCGGTGGTGTATACGGAGAAGCAATACCGCTTTTTGCTTTAAGGATCCCTGCTTCATCATCGGCAGATAATATGACTGTATATACGAAGCACACGTCGCTTTTATGGCGCGCGTCGACGGAGCGCTTCAATATCGTCAGTGAAAGGATCGACGCCTGCTTGATTCCGAGAAGAAGGGCGGCGGCTTCTGTCAAGCCGGCATCTCCCTTTGCCGCGGGAACTTTTATATTCGGCAATTTGATCATCTGTTACTTCCTTTGCGTATGATTGTTCTTGATCATGGTACCATCTTTCGACAGTGGAGGCAAGCTTTGTAAAAGATGTTTTATATAAGAAATAAACAAATACTGTTGACAAAACATTGCGAGTGTAGTATATTATAGACAGAAAGGGTGATTCCAATGTGGGTAGTTAACGGAGCCCCTATAAGGCTTCCCTTTCGGGAACAGTCTCAGCATCGTTTGGGCTTTTTATCATGAGTTCATGACAGTCGGGACACAATGTCCACAAGTGCGCAGCTGCGGAGAGAGTCTGCCAGTATGAATCCCATTGAGGAGTGCGCGTGCGCTGTATCGGAAACGTGTGATTTGGATTCCAAAGTTGCTGATCAGATGAAAGGCGGAAAAAACGTTTGACAATTGAACAGGACGGGTAGCCCCGCATCCGCGACGGACGGATGCGGGGATGCGCTTTTTTGAGTTATTTTTTACTGTACAAACGGCTTAATTGAGTTATAATGGAATAAATGTATTCGAAGCGCTGATGACGCAGGAGGTAAACGTCTTATGATTGAAATCCGTGACGGCTATGAAAATATGGATTTTGAAAAGGTGACGGCTATGCTGACACACGCCTATTGGTCCGAAGGGATCGGGAAGGACGAGGTCATACAGGGGGCCGCCAACTCGGCGCTCGTTGTCGGCGCTTTTTTGGACAACAAACAGGTCGGCTATGCCCGAGTGATTTCCGATAAAACCAGGTTTGCCTACGTTTCGGACGTCATTATCGACGAGCCCTACAGAAACCAGGGAATCGGTGTCAGGCTCATGGAATATCTTTTAAGCCATGAGTGTCTGAGTGATGTCTACCAGTGGATGCTTTCAACAAGAGACAACCATAGTCTCTACGCGAATTTTGGCTTTCAACCCCTTTCGCAGCCCCAGCGCCTGATGGCCCTACGCCGTGTCGTCAAAAGCGACCCCGGACGAAGAACGATCATATAGGCCCATTACATCTGAGATATATCAAGCACTTCCAATATGTGTCGCAAAACGTTTTTGTAAACAGTTTGCGGCACTTTGCTTTAAAGATAGTTACACGCTTCAAGTGTTTACAATTTATGATACGTGTGATAATATTTTTTATCAGGCTTTACCATAATTTAAACTGAAAAGATTGGACGATGTTATGCTCGAAAGGCTTTTTGAAATAGAGGAAAAATATGCGGACCTCGAAAAAAGGATGCAGGACCCGAATGTGTACTCCGACCCCGCCGTTTATGCGAGGCTGGCGCGGGAGCAGAAGGAGTTATCGAAGGTTGTCGAGGCTTACAGGAAATATAAACAGGCTCAAAAGACGCTGGAGGATGCCTGCGCGCTCATGAGCGATCCCGAGATGAAGGAGATGGCGCAGGAGGAATACGAGACGGCGCGAGGCGACATGGAGCGCATCGCGCAGGAGATCAAGATCCTGCTGCTGCCCAGTGATCCGAACGACGCCAAAAACGTCATTATCGAGATCAGAGGCGGCGCGGGCGGCGAGGAGGCCGCGCTGTTTGCCAACAGTCTCTACCGTATGTATTCCATGTATGCCGATTCAAAGCGCTGGAAAACAGAGGTTGCCAATATCAATGAGACGGAGCTCGGCGGCATCAAGGAGGTCAGCTTCATCATCGTCGGCGACGGCGCGTACTCCCGACTGAAATACGAAAGCGGTGTCCACCGCGTTCAGCGTGTGCCGGACACCGAATCCTCCGGGCGCATTCATACGAGCACCGTCACCGTTGCCGTTCTGCCGGAGATGGAAGAACTGGACTTTGAAATTAATGCTGATGACCTGCAAATTGACACGTTCAGGTCAAGCGGCGCGGGCGGACAGCATGTCAATAAAACGTCGTCAGCCATCCGAATTACGCATCTGCCGACGGGTACCGTCGTTGAATGTCAGGACGAACGCAGTCAGCACAAGAATAAGGAGCGCGCGATGAAAATCCTCACCTCGCGCCTTTATGAGGAGGAGCAGCGCAAGCTGATCGAAGCCCACGCCGCCGAGCGCAAGAGCCAGGTCGGTACCGGCGACCGCTCCGAGCGCATCCGCACCTATAATTTTCCCCAGGGCCGTTTAACCGATCATCGTATCGGGCTGACAATTTATCGGCTTGAGTCGGTCATGAACGGGGATTTAGATGAGATTGTCGACGCGTTGATCATGGCCGACCAGACGGAGAAAATGAAAGCGTCGGGGGCGGAATAATCAGATATAAAACAATGCCCTCCGTAGGGGCAAACCTTGTGTTTGCCCTCTAAGGGACTGCACTGCAAAACGATACAGGGCGGACACAAGGTCCGCCCCTACGGCAAAATAATACTATGGAGACTATTAACTTGACCACCTTTCTTATTACCGATAACAACATGGCACCCGCAGCCGAAATTATAAAAACCGGCGGGCTTGTGGCTGTGCCCACGGAGACGGTTTACGGGCTGGCGGCAGACGGGCTGAACGCAGCTGCCGTTGGAAAAATATATGTCGTAAAAAATCGCCCGGAGACGAACCGCATGACGCTGCTCATATCCGGGATGGCGGACGCTGAAAAATTCTGCCGCGGCATACCGAAGGAGGCCTATGCGCTGGCGGAGCGCTTCTGGCCGGGACCGCTGACGATGATTCTTTTCAAAAATGAGAGTATCCCGGATATCGTCACAGCAGGCACCGATACTGTCGGCGTCCGGTGCCCCGACCATTCCAAAACACTGGAGCTTATCCGGCTGGCGGGCGTCCCTTTGGCCGCGCCGTCGGCGAACATGTCCGGCGCACCGAGCCCGAAAAATATCGCTGATGTTCTTAAGATTTTCGATGGAAAAATCGACGCTGCGATCGACGGGGGCTTTTGCACCGTCGGTATCGAGTCAACCATTGTCGATTTGACTGTGTACCCGCCAAAAATCCTGAGGCAGGGCGGACTGCCCCGCGAGGCGCTTGAGGATGCCCTGAATATGAGGGTAATCGGCCCGTAAGGAACGGACCGGAACGGACGCGCCGACATGGGGAGTCCTTTCGGTGCTCGGGTTACAGTGGAGGAAATATGATTATAATAGGGATAACAGGCGGCTCGGGCGGGGGAAAGACATCGGCGCTGCGGGCGCTTCAATCTCTCGGCGCGCTTGTGATCGACTGCGACGCGCTCTACCACGAGCTGTTGCTCAACAATATTGAAATGATCCGTGAAATCAGCGCCAAATTCGAGGGCGTCGTTACGGACGGCGTGCTGGACCGCAGAGCGTTAGGACAGATCGTCTTCAACGACGCTGAGGCGCTCGGTGAATTGAACGGAATCACCCACAAGTTCGTTTCCCGGGAGGTTGATCAGCGGTTGAAGGAATGGGAATCGAGCGGCGTAAAGCTGGCCGCTGTCGACGCCATCGCGCTTATTGAAAGCGGGCGCGGCAGCAAGTGCGATATCCTTGTCGGCGTGATTGCGCCCTTTGAGATACGGCTCGGGAGGATCATGGAGCGCGACGGCCTGAGTGAGGAATACGCGCGGATGCGCATAAAAGCACAGAAGCCCGACAGCTTTTTTCAAGAGCACTGCGATTATGTGCTCATCAGTGACTGCGATACCGTAGACCAATTTGAGAAAAAATGCGTGGAATTTTTTACGCGGATATTGGAGGAAAAAAAAATGCCGGAACGTGATGAACTGTTTTACACAAAGAAAAATGCCTGGGATACCATCAGCAACGAAGAGAAAGCACAGATCGATACTTACTGTGAGGGTTATAAGAGCTATCTCGACAGCGCAAAAACGGAGCGCGAGGCCG
>CAZJCH010000053.1:9281-10346 GCA_964544005.1 uncultured Papillibacter sp. | reverse complement strand
CGACTTGAACGGCGTCGAGCGGCCCGTCGGCTTTGATCTTCTGGATGGCGGCGAGATGGTCGCGGTCGTGCAGTCACTGGCCAAATGGAAGAGGGCGGCGCTCCACCGGTACGGCTTTGAGCCGGGCGTCGGACTGTACACGGATATGAACGCCATCCGGCGCGACGAGACAATGGACAACCTCCATTCCGTCTATGTCGACCAGTGGGACTGGGAAAAGGTCATCACGCGGCAGGACAGGAACACCGAAGCCCTGAAGGATGTTGTCCGTAAAATTGTCACGGCTGTTGTCAGGACGAAACGGCTCGTCAGGGACACATATAACAGCCTTGATCTCGAGGTATGCGAGGACGTTTATTTCATAACGACCGAGGAGCTGCTTCAGAGATATCCCGCCCTGACGCCTAAAGAACGCGAGAATATGATTACAAGGGAGCATAAAACCGTCTTCCTCATGCAGATCGGCGGCAGGCTGTCGAACGGGGAAAAGCACGACGGACGGGCGCCGGACTACGACGACTGGCAATTGAACGGCGATATCCTGTTCTGGTATGAACCGCTGGGGCTTGCCTTGGAAATTTCATCGATGGGCATCCGGGTCGACGCCGAGTCCCTTGCGTATCAGCTGAAGGCGGCGGGTTGCGAAAGCCGCAGGAGCCTCCCGTATCACAAGGCGCTTTTAAACGACGCGCTCCCCCTCACGATCGGCGGCGGTATCGGCCAGTCCAGGCTGTGCCTCATGCTGCTGGAAAAGCTCCACGTCGGTGAGGTCCAGGTTTCCGTCTGGAACGATAAGGTCCAGGAAGAATGCCGTGGGCAGGGTATCGAGCTGCTGTAAACCGACTTCGGACAGACATCAAAAGGCTCCCTTTCAAAAGGAGCCTTTTTGTCGAATTTATCTGCAAATCACATGATCAGTATTCTGTACAGGAGCATGGCGGATTCGGCGCGGGTAAATGTCATTTTCGGATTGAGTCTGCCGTCGGCGCCCTGGACAAAGCCGATTCGGACGAGCGCGGCCAGGTCGGCCACGGCGTAATCCGAGACCTCGGATGCGTCCGAAAA
>CAZJCH010000053.1:5559-9271 GCA_964544005.1 uncultured Papillibacter sp. | reverse complement strand
GGCGAACCGGTGTTCTTAAATGCCCGTACGAGAATGACCATGGCATCCTGCCGCTTGAGCCCCCATTCGGGGTGGAACAGACCCGTATCGTCGCCTCTGGCGATATCATAAGCCTTTGCCGCCGCGACGGCGTCATAATAACGGTTCCCTGCCGGAACATCCGGAAAGCTGCCCGCCCCCGCCCCCGTCAGGTGAAATGCGCTGGCGATCATCACCATAAAATCGCCCCTGGACATATCGAGGTCGGGATTGTAGCGCCCGTCGCTGTCGTCGGTAATGATCCCGCTGCGGTACAGATAATCAACGGCTTCCTTTGCCCAGTCGTGCCCGCCCATGTCCGTATACGGCACGGACGTATTGACATTGATGATAATTTTCCCGTAATACGCCGAGTTGTCCGACGAATACCCCGTATAGGGTATCGTCACGGTGCCGGAATAACCCGTTTTTGGTACGAAAGAGACATTGGACAGCAGCGGAGAATATGACCTGTAGTATTTTGCCGAGGCGGAAACGGTCGAGGTATAGGAGGTTGAATTCTTATAGCCGAGATAAAGCGTGCCGGATAATGACGGCGGGAGCGTGAACGTCACATAATGGAGCGACGCGCCTGTGTTGTTCAGAAAAGCCATGTTGAAATCGTCCGAATCGAACGACAGGGGCTCATTCAGGTTCGTGCCGTATGTGAGCGTGCCGATATCGCTGCTTTTGACGGTGATCAGCACCGAGCCGGTATAGGAATAACCGTACGTGTCATATGCCGTATAGCTGACGGCCAGGACGCCGGAGAAGCTCGGATTCGGCACAAATTTGATATCGGAGATACTTGGCGAATAGTTGATATAATAGCTTGACGCCGCCTGAACGCGCGTGCTGCTGCCATAATAAAGCGTGCCGTAGGAATCATAAGGCAGGGTAAACCTGACATAATACAGAGGATTGCTCGTCTTGCCTATAAAGGCCGTGACGAAATCGGCGGCTTTGAATGCCGCGGGCGTCATGGAATTCGTTTCATATGTGATAGAATCGCTCTGCGCGCCGGTTACGGTGATCTTAATTTTCCCCGTGAAGCTCGTACCCGCCGACGTGTAGCCCGTGTATGTCACTGAAAACGTGCCGGTATACCCCTCGGAAGGGACAAATGAAACGTTTGACAGGTACGGCGAAGAATAGACGTAGAGCTTTCTGTCGGCTGTGACGGCATAGTCGAATTTTGACGGTGACGTGTAGTTGTAATAAAACCTTCCGTAAGTGGTCGACGGCAGCTCAAAAGTGACATATGAGAGCGTCCGGCCGTCGCTGTTAATGTAAAACGCGTCCGTAAAGTCGCTTGAAGCCATCGGCACGGGCTTGCCGGCCACTGTGCTGTAGGATATGACCTCCGTGCCTTCGAAAACGGAAAATTTAAGCTTGCCGGCATATGACGCGCCCCCTGCCGTATAACCCGTAAAGGGGACGACGCATATACCGGTAAAATCCTTGGCGGGCACGAACGTAATATCCGAAATATCGGGGCCTTTGCCATTGTAATACTTGATTGCTGTCGTCACCTTCGTACCGGTCCCGGTCTCTTCATTATACTGAAAAAACAGGCTCCCGCTTGTTACTGGGGGCGTCGTAAAGGTGACATAGGACATAACCGACCCCGTGACACCGATGAACTCGTTTGAGAAATCGTCCGCGGAAAGCGCCGTGCGGCCGTTGGCCTTGACCGAATACTGGACGATCCCGGCCGGACTGTCAACGATATAAATGTACAGCTTGCCGCTGCCGGATAAGGTGCCGTTCTCCGTGTAACCGGTGTAGTTTATTACGACGGAGCCCGTCTTGTCGCTGTACGGCACAAAAGTCACATGGGACAGGTATTGCGCCTTATAGGCGTAATAATAGGAACCGGATGTTACCGCCGCCGCATAATCCCCAGAAATATCATAGTCATAGCAGAGATAACCGTCGTTCGAGCTGAGGGGTGAAAAACGAACAGACGAGAGCTCCTTGCCCGTCGCGCTCAGAAACGCAGCCTGGAAATCGGCGGCGTTTAACTGTATCGGCGAATTTTTATCGGTGACATAACTGAACGTACCTCCGGCGCTGTTGGCTACGCTGATATTGATCTGGCAGGTGATGACCGAACCGCTCTGCGTATACGCGTTATACGTTATTGACGAGGTTCCGGTATAGTCCTTTGCCGGGACAAACGTGAGCTGCGACAGGTTCGGGTTCTTTGCCGTATAATACTTCGCCGACGCCGAAACAGCCGTACCCTTTTTTGTCGCTATATCATAATTCAGATAAAGTGAGCCGACGTTTTTGTCGGGCAGCTTGAAGGTGACCCAGGACAGGCTTTCTCCGGTCAGACCCAGAAAAAGCGTTTTGATCGCTTCCGACATCAGCGGGAGCGGGATATTCATGCCGGTCTCATAATAGGTGCTGGCGGAAGGAAGGCTGCCGCCCGGTATAAAGCTGGCGGTATATGTCGCGGCCTCTGCCCAGACTGCTGTCGATGCCTTGGTATCGGCTGTCGCCGTCCAGCTGAAAGAGACGGTGGGATTCGTGCTTGTGCTTTTCGTCGCCAGACGGAGAAAGCGCAGGGCTGACTCCGGGATGATGGCGTTTGTTGCCAGCGCCTTGTTGGCGGCGATTGCTGGGTAGCCGCCCACGTCATTTTTGGGAAGACTGTCTGTGAGGTACAGATACCCGTCGCCCGCCGCAGGTATCGCGGTAACTTTGACAAATGTTACGGAATTAGGTAAAGAAGTTAAAGGCGCTAGCGACAAGGATTGCGTATTGCCTTTCAAAATTAATGTGAGCGGATTGGAGGACAGCGTCAGCTTAGGTGATGTGATCGTAAAGGCGCCGTCACCCGGCAATGACGTGCCGCCCTGCGTCGTGACGTTCCAGGTAAAGGTGACTGTACCTGTTGCATTGGCCGAAAAGGTCAGGCTTCCAAGCTGGCCGGCGGGGATGGTTGTCGCAGTCGTAAACGGCTGCGTTCCGATATACCAGGTGCCGGAGGGTGTGGCCGTCGGCGTGATGACGACTGCTTCAAGCGGAACGCCATAAAGATTGCAGCAGCTTGCAAAATAACCGCTGTTAAAGCTTTTCACAGCGCCCTTGCTCAAGTCTTCCGATATGGGTGTATGGATCTCCGGGGCCTTATACGACTGGATCGTCACGACGACATTCCCAATGGGGTGTGTCATGTCGTCACTGGCGAACGCGGAGACATTATATGACACGACCCCGGCCCCCGTCGCTTCAAAAGAAAAAATCGTGTCGTCCCGAAGCAGGGGATCGGTGTTGATGGTGATACACATTTGAGTATTTAACTCATAACCTTCCCCGTCCACCCGGATCGTGCCGAAAGTCGGATTGCTGCCGTTAATGGCAATCGCTCCGATGTCCTCCCCGTCGATATTTGAAAATTTCGGAATGAAGTCCGAGGAGTTGAATTCAGCGGTATTGTCCTCACTAATATAGATTTCCCTCCTGACGGTGCCTGAAAACACCGCGTCGGCCGGGTCAGCCCGCTTGGCTCTGATTTGATAAGTCGTGCGGTACTGCTGTATGCCTTCCGAAACGGATGTCATGTAATACGTGACAACCAAATCAGAAACTTCTGCGCCTTCAAAAGTATTATCTTCGCTGATCTCTATCGAAGTGAGCACCGGCGTGGCTACCACCAACTTGTGCAGGAGGCTGTCCCAGCCGA
>CAZJCH010000053.1:0-5549 GCA_964544005.1 uncultured Papillibacter sp. | reverse complement strand
ATGTTTCGTATCCACTGACAACTATTCTGTCGTCGATGTTGAGTCCGTTTGTGAGATCCAGCGGGCCGACGTAGCTGTTGCGGACGGTCAGGGTGATCGTACGGCTGTTGTTCCAAGTACACGCCGACGCGTCGGCGTGCGATATGGAGGTCAGGACATTTTCATCGTTTTCGGCCAGCGCGGTGGGCAGCAAACCAATCAAAAAAACAGAGATGATAAGAAATACGACCATCCGTTTTGCAGTTTTCACGCGGTTTCCTCCGTTCTTTTGCGTTGTTTTAAGGGTTTTACTATTTATATCGGTATAATTATGAGCGGCTTTATATTTTCAGCTGTTTATGGCCCCGGTTATTTTTCTGTCACAAAAGTCGATTCATTTTATCATAAAAACGCAATAATTGCCATTCCGCCAAGCCGGGGATTGCATAAATCTTTCCACGCTGATATAGTACAAATTGACCATTTACGACAGGAGATGTGTGTATGACAGCACCTGAAGCAAAAGCAAAACTCAGCCTCGGAAACGAGAGATTTGTTGCCGGTAAGCCCGCCGTCAAGGACCTGGGGGAGAGCCGCCGCCGCGATTTATGGGAAAACGGCCAGCACCCCTTTGCCGTCGTCGTCTGCTGCTCCGATTCCCGCGTGCCGCCGGAGCTTGTTTTTGACCAGGGGCTGGGGGAGCTTTTTGTCGTCCGGACGGCCGGTAATATAGTGGACGACGTGGCGCTTGGCAGCATCGAATACGGCGCCGAGCATCTGGACATCCCGCTCGTCGTCGTGCTCGGCCATGATAATTGCGGCGCCGTCAAGGCGACGCTCGACGCGCACGGCGATGCGCACGGCTGCGTCAAAGCCATCACCGACAAAATCGGCAGGTCTTACGCCAAGGTCCGTGAAAATAAAAACGCATACGGGGCCTGCGAGGATGAAAATATCCGCGATACCGTCGCGGAAATAAAAAACAACGCGGTCATAAAGCATCTGATCCAAGAGGGCAAAACGGAGGTCGTCGGCGCAAAATACGCCATCTGCAGCGGCCGCGTCATATTTGATCTATAAGTAATATCCGTTTAGAAACACAGACGGGCTGCTTCGTTGAAATCGAAGCAGCCCGAAACTCTTTGTGTCATCAGATGTCAAAGCAGATTCGCAAGGTCCTTAAGCCCCTCTTCAAAATTGACGCCGAAGCGGATGTCGGTGCCGGCTTCCCTTGTGCGGATGATACTCTTGACGGTGAAGTCCACGGCGAGCCTTGAAGCCTTGTTCAGGTCGTGCCCGGTGAGCAGTCCCGCCACAAGTGTCGACGCGAACACGTCGCCCGTCCCGTGGTAGAAGCCCTCGATGCGCTTTGAGAAGGAATAATCGATCTTGCCCGAGCCCGTATCGAGGCTGGCCGCGCCGAGGTGCGTGTCGTCGAAGGAGACGCCGGTCAAAACCACCTGCTTCGGCCCGAGACCGGCCAGTCCGTCCAAAAGGTTTTCGATAAAAGACACATCGTACGGGCCGTCCTCATAGGGCATATCAAGGAGCAGACAGGCCTCGGTGATGTTGGGGACCAGCAGGTCGGCTTTCCGGCAGAGCTTGATCATACCCTTGGGGAAATCCTCGCTGAAAATTGGGTAGAGCTTCCCCAGGTCTGCCATGACGGGGTCGACGACGAGCATATTGTCTTCCGTCTTCAGCCGGTCAAATATTTCCGAAACGATGTTGATCTGCTGGAATGAGCCGAGAAAGCCGGTGTAAACGGCGTCGAACGTGAGATCAAGCGTCTGCCAGTGAGAGACGACCGGAAGGATATCCTCCGTCAGATCGCGGTACGTATAGCCCGTAAAGCCCCCCGTGTGTGTCGACAGGACGGCCGTGGGTATGACGCTCGTCTCGATCCCCGCGCTGGACAGGATGGGCAGCGCCACAGTCAGGGAGCATTTCCCGAAGCAGGAAATATCGTGGATCGCCGCGACGCGCTTTTGTCTGGGCATACTATACACTCCAATTTTATGGTTTGCGTTTGACATAAAAATAATTTTACTCGTTTTGCCATATAAAATCAACAGCCAATCGGTTTTCTTTCATTGCGGCCGTTTTACGTATGGTATAGAATTGTCTGTAACCTTTTATGTTCCGAATCGTTTATATGATGAGAGGGGGAGAGAAATGCGCGGGGATGTGCTTGAGCGGCTTTATGCCCGCTATTACAAACCGGCTTATCTCTATACGCTCTCTCTCTGCAAAAGCCGGGAGCTCGCGGAGGACATCGTCGCCGACGCTTTTGTAAAAGCTTACCTGACGGTTTCTGAGGAACACGGCACTTTCCAATTCTGGCTCCTGCGCGTCTGCAAAAATCTCTGGATCGACGATTGCCGCCGCGGGAAAAGAAGCACCGGCGACGCGCTTCCTGAAATACCCGACCCGGATACCCCGGAGCTGCGCCTGCTGCGTGACGAGCGGTTATCGGAATTATACCGCTCAATAGGGTCACTTCGTGAGCCCGACAGGGAAATCCTGACATTGCATTATTTTTCGGGACTGCCGCTCGGCGAGATTGCGCGGCTGCTTCATATGACGCCCGGCAGCGTCAAGACGCGGCTCTTCCGCGCCCGGCAGAGCCTCAGACAATTGATGGAGGAAAAAGGTTATGGATTTTGAGGAAGCCTTCGAGCGATATAAAGCCGGTACGGCGGCAGAGGACGAAAAAGCCCTAGTCGAGCGGGAGCTCGAAAAGAACCGGCTCATTTCGGAATATCTCGCGGATGATTATGAGGCTGATTATACAGCCGGTGAGAGCCCTGCGTCAGAGCTGAAGAACGTCAGGAAATCCATCCGCAAACGCAGCCGGAACATCATTATTGTGACGCTTGCTGTCGCAGCCGCCCTGGCTCTTGTTTTCAATTTCGCCGGGGTACCCCTTCTTAACAGCCTTTATTATAATCCAATGACACACGAATACAGCCCGTATTCCTACGATATCGATGTATCTCTAAGTGCGTACACGGAGCTGTTTTTCGCCGGGTATTACCACAGCGGCACGGTCATTAAGCGCGCTGGTATCGGCAGATATGATATGACGATCATCCGCAGCGATATGACGACCGGGGAATCGGATTTTCTGGCGGCTGTGCTTGATAAAAATATCCTGTCAGCGCCGTACGCGCTCACGGCGGGCCTGCTGCCCGTCAACGTTTTCGCGCGGGCGTCGTATCCTTTTTACAACCTTGACCCCGAGCGAGAGAAAATGTACGATAAGGAGCTGGCGGAGCTGCCGGGGTACATCACCGTCACCGCGGATGTCTCCTTCTCGGAGGATCTCACGATGGGTCAGCTGCTTGACCTCATGCGCGGCAGGGCTGTCAATTTCCTGTGGGCCGGCATACGAAACACGCCCGAGGACGCGCAGCTCTTCCCTCTGTGCGGCATGGACCTGACAGGTGCCGGCCCTGTCTACGAAAATGTCAGCGACACATATCCCTCCTTCGAGCTCAACATGAGCCCCGGTAAAGACGCGCTGAGCGCTGAAGACTACGAAAACCATTTCACGAGCCTTCTGCGCTTTATGATCGATCACACCCGTTTCCTGGAGGCCCTCAAAACGGAGAGGGATTATGAATCGTATTGCCGTTATGTGCTCGACTATGTAACAAAAAACGGCGTCAAAACCTACGGCGTTATGGTCATAGGTTCTGCAGCCGATATTCTGGCGCTGAAGGACAGCGGTGTCGTCTCCCAGATCAGGCCGATAAAAGCGGACATTCATCTCGGTTGAAATGCAAAGGCGGGCTGATTTCAGCCCTCCTTTGATTTACCGTTATAACGCCTGCTCCAGATCCTCCAGAATATCGTCGATGTGTTCGATTCCGACAGACAGGCGGATTGTATTGGGCCTGATCCCCGAATCCAGCAGATCCTGACGGCTCATCTGGGAATGCGTCGTGCTGGCCGGATGGATGACGAGCGATTTGGCGTCGGCGACATTGGCCAGCAGGGAGAAGAGCCGCAGCCTGTCGATGAAGGCTTGCGCCTCCGCCGCGCCGCCCCTGATGTCAAAGGTAAAGATTGACCCGCCGCCGCTCGGGAAATACTTATTATACAGATTGTAATATAGGCTTTCCGGCAGCGACGGATGGTTGACCCTTTCGACTCTCGGATGCTTTTTCAGGAAATCAACGACCTTCAGCGTGTTTTCAACATGGCGCTCCACGCGGAGCGACAGCGTCTCAAGCCCCTGCAGGAACAAAAACGCGTTGAAGGGGCTCATCGCCGCGCCCGTGTCCCGTAAAAGCGTCACCCGCGCCTTGACGATATAGGCGGCTTTGCCGGCGACCTCCGTAAAGCGCGCCCCGTGATAACCCGGGCTCGGCTCCGTGAGGCCGGGGAACCGGTCCGACGCCGTCCAGTCGAATGTCCCGCCGTCCACGATGATGCCCCCGATGGACGTGCCGTGCCCGCCGATGAATTTCGTCGCCGAGTGGACGACGATGTCCGCCCCGTATTCAATTGGCCGCAGTAGGTACGGTGTCGCGAACGTGTTGTCAACAATGAGCGGGAGACCGTGATTGTGCGCCGTCTCTGCCAGCTCCTCGATATCGACGATGCTCGAGTTGGGATTGCCCAGCGATTCGGCAAAGAAGGCTTTCGTATTCGGTCGAATCGCCCGGTCGAAGCTGCCGGGAATATCGGGATCGACGAACGTCGTATCAATTCCGAAATCCTTGAAGGTGTGGGCAAACAGGTTGTACGTCCCGCCGTACAGCGTGTTGGCCGAGACGATGTGGTCGCCGCTCCGGGCGATATTCTGGACGGCATATGCGATGGCAGCCGATCCGCTGGCTAAAGCCAGTGCGCCGACGCCGCCCTCAAGTGCAGCCATGCGTTTTTCAAAGACATCCGTCGTGGGGTTCATGATGCGCGTATAAATATTGCCGCTCTCGGTGAGCGCAAACCGCCCCGCCGCCTGCGCCGTATTCTCAAAAACATACGACGTCGTCTGGTAAATCGGCACCGCCCGCGCCCCCGTCGCCGGATCCGGTGCCTCCTGCCCCGCGTGCAGCTGCAGCGTCTCAAACCGCCGCCTATTGATGTCCGCCATAGTCATCACTCTTTCATATCTAATTAATCATATATATATAATATGAATTAATATAACGGACATTTCTTCAACTGTCAAGCAAAAATAGAAGGAGGACGGTTTTCCTGCTTTTTTACGGCGCCGCACCGAACCGTTTAAAACCGTTCCCCCGCGTCCCCAACCTCCACCTTGGGGGAGGTGGCACGAGACTTTTACAAAGTCTCGGGACGGAAGGGGAGCCTGTGCCGCGCAAATCGATAGTACGAGCAAGAGCAGAGCTCTTGCCCTACAGGACATAAGGTGATTTCCAAGTACCCCTTACTTCACAACAGCCACGGCTTCGATCTCGATCAAAACATCCTTCGGGAGCCGCGCGACCTCAATGGTGGAGCGGGCGGGATACGGCTGGCTGAAAAATCCGGCATAGACCTCGTTGAATTTTGCAAAATCGTTCACGTCCTTCAAAAAAACCGTCGTTTTGACGACA
>CAZJCH010000052.1:0-10350 GCA_964544005.1 uncultured Papillibacter sp. | reverse complement strand
GAGACGCTTCTGGAAGTCACACAGATCGGCAAGGAGTGCCACACGGGCTGTGCCATCAAAAAGATTACCGGCGACTGCGTCATGCCCAGAGAAGGAATTTTTGCTGTTGTGCTGGAAGAAGGCAGTATTAAAGCCGGGGATTGCATAGAGGTTGTATGAGAAAGATACGAGTTGAAGACGCGGTCGGCGAGACGCTCTGCCACGACATGACGGGGATTTCGGCAGGCGGGTTCAAAGGCGTCATGTTCAAACGCGGCCACACGATAACACAGAGTGATATCCCGGCTTTACTCAATATCGGCAAGAGCCATATCTTTGTCTGGGAGCCGGAGGCCGATGAGGTCCATGAGGATGACGCGGCATTGGCGTTGGCAGAGGTTATCTGCGGCGACAATCTCAATTTTAACGCAAAACCGTCTGAGGGCAAAATCCAGCTCAACGCCGGCATAGACGGGCTTTTCCGCGTTAACAGTGCTGCGCTTAAAAGAATCAACAGCGTACCCGATTATACAGTCGCCTGTCTGCCGGGAAATTCGAAAGTGACAAGGAACCAGAAGGCAGGCGGCCTTCGGATCGTCCCGCTTGTGACAAAACGGGAAAACGTCGACACGGCGGTCAAGCTCGCCAGGGAGAATTTCCCCGTACTTGAAGTCCTGCCGTTTAAACCGCTCAAATGTGGTGTCGTCATCACCGGCAGCGAGGTGTATTACGGGCGCATCCAGGACAAGTTTGAGCCCGTTATGCGCAAAAAGCTGATTGGTTACGGCGCCGAAATTTTAGGCGTTACAAAATGTCCCGATGATCTGGATATGCTGTCCGAAGCCATTAAAAGCGTCAAAAGTCAGGGCGCTGAGGCAATCTTTCTCACAGGAGGCATGTCGGTGGACCCGGACGATCTGACGCCGTCGGCCATCCGGCAAAGCGGTGCCGACATCGTCACTCAGGGAGTGCCGATGCAGCCCGGCAACATGCTCACGATGGCATATCTTGACGATACGATGCTCGTTGGCGTGCCGGGGGCGTCCATGCATTTTCCCACAACGAGCCTGGATGTCTTTCTGCCGCGAATCTTCGCAGGTGTCAAAATCACAAAGGAAGAGATTCCGGGATACGGCGAGGGCGGCTTTTGTATGGGCTGCACGGAGTGCCGGTACCCAATCTGCAGTTTTGGCCATTGTTATGGTTAGAAGTGAGGTGTAAACAGTCATGTACAGCGCCGCTGTTATTACTGTCAGCGATAAAGGCTCTCAGGGACTGAGGGAGGATACGGGCGGCCCGCTTGTATGCGGCATGCTCAAGGAGGCGGGGTATGAGGTCACATACGCCGTCATCGTCCCGGACGAACAGCCGGAGATCGAAAAAGCGCTCCGATACTGCGCCGACAAGCTGGATATCGCTCTCGTCGTCACGACGGGCGGGACGGGCTTTTCACCGCGCGACGTCACGCCGGAGGCCACCATCGCCGTCTGTGAGCGCATGACGCCCGGTATTCCGGAGGCGATGCGTTACGAGAGTCTGAAAATCACAAACCGCGCCATGCTGACGCGCCAGCAGGCGGGCATCCGCGGCCGGACGCTTATAATCAACCTGCCCGGCAGTCCAAAGGCGATCCGCGAAAATTTTGCCGTCTGCCTGCCCGCATTGGAGCATGGGCTGGAGATGCTCAGAGACAAAAAAGGCGACTGCGCACCGCCTGAGAAATGAATACTGAATTACCGGGACGGCTATGGCCGTCTCTGTTTTTTATGACAATCAAAGAATTGTTTTTTTTCATTGGCTTATAATAATAGCGATTCGAGGTGACAAGATGAAAAACAAACACGACCGCAAGATCGAGAACTATAAGGTCGAACAGCTCGAAATAAGGATGGAACCGAGCTCGAACGCGGACAATCAAAATCACAACCAAAACCACAATGTCAACAAAGTGTCGATGGGGCCGAACACAAAAAGATAGGCAGGGATGTTAATGAGCAGCGGCAATAAGAAGCATAACAAAAAAAGCGACAAGCTGGAGGACGGAAAATTCAGTTCCAAGAACATCAAGCATGACCCGAACGCGGAGGGCGCCAGAGCTGTTTTCGGGCTGAAAAACGATGATAACAACAAGTAAGACGGGTCAGACAGAAAAAGTCGCGCTGTTTGATCAGATTGAGGCCTGCCTGCTCGGCGACGAAAAACCGTCGGCGGCGCTCCGCGAAATGATCAGGTCTCCCGAATTTGACAGCTACCCGTTTTCAATGCTGAAAAAGCTGGAAGCGACGCAGCAGTCCCCGGTGCATCATCCGGAGGGAAACGTCTTAAACCACACGCTGCTTGTCGTTGACGAAGCAGCAAAGCGCAAGGCGGACAGCCGCGATCCGAGAGCGTTTATGTGGGCGGCGCTCCTGCACGATATTGGAAAACCGGCGACGACAAGGCAACGCAAGGGCAGGATCACAGCGTACGATCACGACAAGGTCGGGGCGGAGCTGACGCGGGAGTTTTTATGCGCCGTGAAGGAAGAGCAGGGATTTATAGACAAGGTCACATATCTTGTCAAATACCATATGCAGATTTTGTACGTCACCAACAACCTGCCGTTTAAGGACATCAGTGGAATGAAGCGCCACTCGGATATCCGGGAGATCGCTCTTATATGCCTGTGTGACAGGCTGGGGAGAGAAGGCGCCGACCGTCAAACAGAAGAAGAGCAGGTAAAAAAATTCGTCAGCATTGTATCGAAATGAGTATATAATAGGAGGCATTTATGGCCAAAGCAGGAATGAGACGGCCCGACCCGGAAGCACCCCATGGAGAAAGCAGGCAGAGAAACCACTTTTCGAAAAACGCAGTCAAGCCTGTCGATGAATTACAGGGAAAAGCCAAGTTCACAAAGGAAAAGGCAAACCCCATTTTATATGAAGCGCCCGACGGTTCAAAGCGTTCCGTATGAATTGGCGATACCGAAAGGAGACTGGGCATATGAAAGCGAGCGCCTACTTCAAAATTGACGATTTGGGCGGAAAGCACGGGGTAAAAGAGCTCAAACGAGAGCTTGATACACTTCGCGGCGTCATTTCAGTGAGCGTCAGCGAAAAAACAAACAGCGTCGCCGTCGACTACGATACGACAGGAGAGAACTGTGAAAGGATCCGGGCAAAAATCAAGGATCTCGGTTACGGTGTTCTTGACATTAATCTGGATCAGCATGTGATGTGAGGCAAACCTGGCTTTTATCGGCAGTATATCGGGCGCTGATTGTAAAATACTAATGACGAAAAGAACAGCATACTTTTCGGAGGTAATGAATAATGAGCAGAAAAGATATCAGCGAAAAACTCAAAAAGCTGAAAATGGAGACAGCCCAGGAAATCGGCATGCTCCAGTATGTTAAGGAAAACAACGACCATTACAAGGGCGACGTCCCCTCGAAAATAAACGGCGCACAGGGCGGCCCGATTGGCGGCTTTATGGTGAAGAAGATGATCCAGGCGCAGGAAAATCAGATGACGGGGATTTAAAATATGGAGTATAGCGAGCTCGATCTCGATGTGAAGAAGTATGAACCGAAAAAAAGAGACCCGGATAAAACGAGCGTCCGTTTTCAGGACAACTACACCGTTTCCCCGGACGCATCCGGTAAGCTGATGGACAAAGAAGAATACTTCGGCGGCGACGGCGTGGCGAATATCGACAGCGGCGTCATGATGTCCACCTCGGAGATCATCGATTTCGGTGAAGCAACAGACTCCTGGACAAACCGGCATTGAGTATTACAAAACAAAAAAAAGACGGGTTTTCGTTTCGAAAATCCGTCTTGTGCTGTTATGAGCTGTTTATCGCAGTAATGCGGCCAGATTCCGTGGCAGAATCGGCCAATATTCGGTGCTGAGACCGGCAGCCTCCAGTTTGCCAGCTAGTGCTTCCAAAAAAGGTTCGTCGTTCGTGTGGCTCAGCAATTCCGCGGTTTCATCCTGTGTGAATGTGACGCCTTGGGTAATGTTGGTTTTGACATGGGCGTTGCCCGGGCAGCAATCCTGGCATTTCATGCAGCCGACGAGGCTGTTGTGGGCGGCTTTCGGGAGCCGATCTGGAATTTCACTTGGGAGCTCGTTTGTAAGGGTCAGGCAGCTGTGGGCGTCAATAAGCCTGTTGTTCGGGTCGATGGCTTTTGTGGGACAGGCGTCAACGCAGGCACGGCAATGCTCGCAGGCATCCATGCGCCGGGACGGGTACCATGGGGTGTCCTGCCCGGGGAGATCAGACACATAGGCCAGAATACGCATGTAGCTGCCGAGCTTCTCGTTAAAGCTGACGTTATTGCGCCCATACAGATTGAGGCCGGTACGGACGGCCAACAGCTTTTGCGGCAGCTGACCGGCTTCCGCCGAGGCGAAGCCAAACGGCGTTAAACAGGCATTTATATAGTCCAAAACCTTTATCCCTATTGTATTTTCATCGGTATAATAAGGCGGTACGATACACTGGACTGGTTTCCCGAGGTGATTAAATTGCAGCATCACCTTAGGACTGGGCGTGACGACAACAATGATGGATTGCGGCTCAAAGCCGAGATCGGACGGGATGGCCATGGCTCCCGCCATCCAGTCGCTGAACGCGTGGTTCGCTTCGCTCCTCAAGTCCTCCATTTCGCGTTTTAAGTCTTCAAACCGCGAAACCGGCACGACAGCACCCTGATCGCCGTGAGCAGCGATTTCATCAAGTAAGGCTTTGATCATGATGTACCTCCGCTAAATTGATTATGCTCATCTACTCTTGCTTTATTATGTTTTCGTCATTCGATGGCACCGCGCTTCCTTCAGGCGGTAAAACCAAAAATTCTTCGGGATTCCAATCGCCGTTCAGCAGTCTGTATATTAAACCAGTATCACCGCCGACCTCTTCGTACGCCCAACCCTTTTCGGACGCAAATTGCTTTATTTGATTCCTGTAAATCTTCTCACTGCCAACTCTCGTATTGATAAAAGTGGTCTTTTTGTAGTTTTTAAGCCAGTCGCCCAATACATCGAAAAGATACTTGGCGGTTTCCTCATCATACAGTTCCGCGTATTCCTGATAGGTTTTCCCCATTCCCAATTGCGTTGGGATGCTGTCTTCCGTATCACCGGGATCCTTATTGCGCTCAAGCCATCCTGATGAGAGAAAGAACGTTCCGGGATTATGATCAAAATATTCCCTGTATTTTTCCTTTGAGCCCATGAGGAGCGTGATGCAATCGTGCGCTCTGGGTATAACAATCGGCAGAGAGGAACGCAGAGAGCATATGCCGTTGTTGCAAAGGCCATAGCACAGAAGTATTGTGTCGTACTTTTCCGCATCAACCTTATCAATTTCACACTGAAGCCTTTCCGACATCTTTTTTGTCCCGACGTCGTGAAGACCCTTTTCCATAAACGTGATATCGACGATGTTAGAGCACCTTGCCGCGCAGTAACAGATCTCTCGGAATAATACCTCGCAGGCGATGAGCTTATAACGTTTCCTGTATACCATTGCCTTTCCTCCCCCCGTGTTTATTCCAGCAGGAAGCACGCCGTATAAGCGATCGTGCCGGGGCCGTAATAATAAGGCAGATTGTTGTCCGCGCAGACCTTGCTCACAAGGAGCCCACAGGATTCCATAGATGCCGTCTGCCTGTCAGGGAAACGGCAGGGCTTGTTCTGCGTATATGTACAGGACGCGCAATTGTTGCATGTGCCGGTGCCCATCGCCAGAAGACCGGGGTATGTAGGAAGCAAGTCGCCCCAAAGTTTTTGATAGCTTTTGCCCAGCTTCCTGAATGTCTGTTGGATACCGTCCCAGTCATAGCTGTCTTCTAGCTTCCCAACAGTCTGTACAAGGAGACCCCGCGAGTATTTATTAACCTTCTGACGCATTTCCTCCAGAGTGCCGCATGCTGGCGGGCAGGCCCACGATTTTCCATAGGAACGGCACGCTGCGCACATGTCCCGCACCTCGGGCATGAACTCAAGAGACGACGCGTCCAGCGGCCCGGCTTCGGTGAAGCCGCAGGCTTTCGCCAATGAGATCAGCTTTTCATATTCAGCCATATTGTCCTCCTTGCCGTCAAACCGATATAAACTGATGGTCAAATTCGTGATCCTTTTTGATGGGAAGCCAGATTTCGACCTCGCAGTAGTTGGTACCTTCGTTCCACTCTATGATTTTTTCTATTGAGGGAAGGTCGGTCTGCATGTACTCGCTGTGCGGCATGAACTCGTTGTAAATGCGGCGCCATGTATCGGCCTGGACGTTTTCCGAAATCTTCCCGCTCGCTTCGACGACGAGCCAGGCAGAGGGCGGAAAAGAGTAGCGCTCAAAATCGGGCAGCTCCTCGCCGTCATATTCCAGCGCGAACATATAGTCGTTGTAGCCGTCCTTGCAAAACCCGAAGCCGATACCCAGATCGATACGTCGCCCGAGATTCTGCAGCCGCTCAGTGGTCCCGTCGTTTTGAACAGCGGTCCAGGTGGCGGCGGCCTGCAATTCTGTTGTGCGTATGCCGGCCACCGTGAAGGAACCCCGCTGGACGATGCGGTAGGTCAGCTCGTTGACGCCCTTGATGGTATAGGAAAAATTGAGGGGCGCGTAATACTTCAGGTTCGCGTCTGTTTTTCTGGCCGCCTGGGGGGACATTCCGTGCAGGCGCTTGAACGCGACGCTGAACGCGTCGGAGGATTCATAGCCGTATTTTGTCGCTGCGTCGATGATCTTAATGTCGGAATTCTGAATCTCATAAGCCGCGCAGGACAGCTTTCTCCGGCGGACATACTCGGAAAAGGAGATATCCGAGATTTGAATGAAGAAGCGCTGAAATTCCTGAAACGAGCAGGCCATAATCAGGCTGATATCATCGGGGTTAATAATATCCGTCAGATGCTTTTCAACATATCGCATTACATTATTGAGCCTGTTCATCCACTCCATTACCATCGCTCCTCACCGCTAAATTAGCACAATCTGTGCGCTATTGCCCGTTAATCTATAGACAGCACATAACGGTAAACTAAATTCCAGGGAGCATGGGCTGCCCCCTGGAATTATGTTTAACAGTCTTTACCCTGCAGTCTCGGCGCCAGCGGCATCTCCCACTCACTCTGGTCGGTATGCAGCAGCTCGTGGACCCTCTGGACCATGTCGCTGCCTGTAAACTGTTCAAACATCGCACCGATCGATGGGTTTTCGTGTGAGAAGCGGAGCGCGGAATGGCGGTCAAGCCCATAGAGGCTCTGACCTCTTGCCATGGCCATCTCGCGGTCCAGATTGATTGGCTGCCCTCCGCCGTTAATACAGCCGCTGGGGCATGCCATGACCTCGACAAAATCGTACCGCACCTCACCGCTGCGGATGGCTTCGACAAGATTTCTGGCGTTCTGCAGGCCGCTGGCCACAGCAACGCGCACGGGCTTGCCACCCACATCGAAGGTGGCCTCGCGCCAGCCGTTCATACCGCGGACATTCGCGAACGCTTCGACATCGGGATTCTCTCCTGTAGCCAGGAAATAAACGGAGCGCAGCGCTGCCTCCATTACGCCGCCGGATGCGCCGAAGATGACGCCGGCACCTGTGGCGATGCCCATGGGCTGGTCAAACTCTTCCTCGGTCAGGTTGGCCGGCTGAATATGCTCGGCCACGATCATGCGTGATATTTCACGTGTCGTCAGGACAAGGTCCACATCGGGACCCGTGCCTGTCGAATCCATGCTGGGATAATCGCACTCCGCTTTCTTGGCAGTACAGGGCATAACGGAGACGACGAAGAGTTTGGAGGGGTCGACCTTAAGGATATCGGCAAAGTATGACTTTGCGACAGCACCGAACATTTGCTGGGGTGATTTCGTCGTCGAGAAATGCTCCATCATGTCCGGGTACTGGGATTTCATAAACCGAACCCAGCCGGGACAGCAGGAGGTGAAGAGCGGATACCTGTTCGGCTCGGGATTGTTGAATTTCCGGCGTACAAACTCGTTGCCTTCTTCAATAATAGTCAGGTCGGCGGCGAAATTGGTATCAAAGATATAGTTAAAGCCAATCTTGCGCAGAGCGGCGACAAGGCGCTTGACTGTCGCGAATTCCCGTGAGACGCCAAGGTCTTCGCCCCAGGCGGCGCGGACGGCCGGCGCGACCTGAACGACAGTAATGATATCGGGATCGGCCAGGGCGCGGAAAGCTTTCATGGTATCGTCGCGCTCGCTGAGAGCGCCTGTCGGGCAATGC
Source organism: uncultured Papillibacter sp. (assembly GCA_964544005.1). Taxonomy (GTDB): domain Bacteria; phylum Bacillota; class Clostridia; order Oscillospirales; family Oscillospiraceae; genus Sporobacter. Next base: position 2,130 of record CAZJCH010000052.1, on the reverse strand, counting down.
GTGACACATTGTCCGCAGAGGACGCAGTCAGACTCGTCGAATTCCCTGTCGCATGTGACGCCGATGCTTGTCCTGGAGCCGGTGTTGTCAAGCCCCCACACGCCAATGGACTGTACCTTGTTGCACACCTGGATGCACCTCATGCACTTAATGCATTTGGAATCGTCTTTGATCAGGGGGAAGGTCATGTCCCATTTCTTTTCGGGGATTTCCTTTGTATAAGGCTGCGAAATGATGCCGAGATCATTGGCGATTTTCTGCAGGCTGCAGTTTGTGCTGCGGATACATGTGGGACAGTTGCAATCGTGCTGTGACAGAATGAACTGGACGTTGACCCTGCGGGCTGCACGAGCCCTGGGACTGTTCGTCATGACGACCATGCCTTCACTGACCGGTGTGTTGCATGTTGTGACAAGTTTTTTACGGCCCTCGATCTCAGCCACGCAGATGCGGCACGCGCCGATATCGTTGATATCCTTCATATAGCAAAGCGTTGGGAGAACAACGCCGACGGACTTCGCCGCGTTTAAAATCGTCGTTCCCTCCGGCACTTCGACAGGGATATTGTCTATTGTCAGTTTTACCATTGTGAAGAACCTCCTCCCAAAGCGCCGAATCCAAAGTGGTCGCAGCGCAGACAGCGGCGGCATTCCTGCGCGACTTCCTCGCGCGTCATGCCGTTTTCGGCCAGCTCGAAGTTTTTCTTTCGCTCGCCGGCTTCACGCTCGGTCAGCTCAATCCTGCCGATGGACGGCTTTTCGCGCAGGGCGGTGAAGGGGATGTCTACTTTAACTTCCAGCTTGTGCTCATAGCCCAGATACTGATCAATGTTGGCGGCCGCCACTTTGCCGGCCTCGATGGCTTTTATGACGGTTGCCGGGCCGCTTGCGCAGTCGCCGCCGGCGAAAACGCCGGGCATATTCGGTATTGCTGTACTGTTGCTTGTAACAAGCGTCCCCCATTCGACGGGGACGACACATTCGGTGAAGTGGCGTGATTCCACGTCCTGTCCGATGGCGACGATGATGGTGTCGCAGGGTATGGGGATTTCCGGCAGTTTAGCGTTGACGGGAACAGGGCGGCCGTCCTTCCCGATTTTACCGACCATCTGGGGCTGTGCACGAAATGCCGTAACCTGGCCGTCCTTATCATAATCAATACCGGCAGGCGCGTTGAGCGACAAGATCTCCACGCCTTCGGCGATGGCTTCCTCGACCTCGGAGGGCAGCGCCGTCATATCGCGCTCGCGCCGCCTGTATAGGACGCTGACCTTTTCAGCGCCGAGCCGGACGGAAACGCGCGCCGCGTCCATCGCCACATTGCCTCCACCGACGACCACAACCTTTTTGCCTGTAAAATCGGGGGTCGACTCATCACCGATTCCCCGGAGGAACTCGACAGCTGAAATGACGCCTTTTTTATCGATACCGGCGATCTTGAGTTTCTTGTCCGCATGCGCACCGATGGCGATAAATACGGCGTCATACTGCCGGCGGATATCATTAAAGCTGATATCGCGACCAATTTCCGTATTGAGCTTGATCTGTACACCGGTGGCGATGATGGCGTCAAGGTCGTATTGCAGTTTTTCCCGCGGGAGCCGATAGCTGGGGATACCATAACGGAGCATGCCGCCCAGACGCAGCCGCTTTTCAAAAACTGTGACGCTGTGGCCCATAAGCTGCAGGAAATAAGCGGCGGAAAGGCCGGATGGCCCGCCGCCGATGATGGCGACCTTTTTGCCGGTTTCGGACAGACAGACGGGCGGCGGCACAACGCCGGCGTTGTCGGCGGCGAAGCGCTTGATACCACGGATATTGATGGCATCGTCAATCATGGTCCGGCGGCACCGCGTTTCACACGGATGCTCGCAGACATAACCGCAGACGCACGGGAACGGGTTGTCATTCCGAATCAGCCGGATGGCATCGGCGTACCGCTTCTCGCCGACGAGCGTCAGATAACCGGGCACATCGATATGGGCTGGACATTTCGAAACGCAGGGAACAGCCTGCTCAAACCGCTCGCTGCATCTGCCCTTCTGAATGTGGTACTCAAAGTCTTTTCTGAATGCCTTGATCGTATGTAGGATATAATCGGCCGCGCCGTAGCCGATGGCGCAGTCCGCCG
>CAZJCH010000051.1:6880-10358 GCA_964544005.1 uncultured Papillibacter sp. | reverse complement strand
GCGCGCGATCGACAGAATGCTGAGTAGATTCAATGAAAAATTCACTGCTGACTATACCGCCCAGGCACAGGAGCTGGGCTACTCGGTCCGGGACATCGTCACAATCGCTTCCATGATTGAAAAGGAGGCCGGTAACGATGATACCGACCGCAAGCTGATTGCCTCCGTCATCTATAACAGGCTGGGCAGCAACAGCCTGAAGAGATTGGAGATCGACGCCACCATCTACTACGCGATCGCCGAAACAGGTGAAACGTTTTCAACCGATGTCGACAGCCCCTATAACACCTATATGGTTGAAGGCCTGCCGGCCGGCCCCATCGCAAACCCGGGCGTCGCCTCCATCCGCGCGGCGCTTTACCCGGAGACATCTGAGTATTATTACTACGCGGCCAACAAGAGCGGTACTCACAATTTCTTCAAGGATTACGACGCGCATCAGACGTTTGTCAAAAGCGATGAGTATGGCGGATAACAAAGCCGGAAGCGGCCGGACGACGGAATTACTGGCGCCTGCCGGGGACATGGAGCGGCTCATGATGGCGCTCACCTACGGTGCCGACGCCGTTTATCTCGCCGGTACGCGTTTCGGCATGCGGGCTGCAGCCGGTAATTTTACGGACGCGGAGATGGAGAAAGCCGTCGCCCTATGCCGCGGTCACGGGGCCAAGGTCTACGTGGCCTGCAATACGATCATGCGCGACGGGGACATTTCCGAACTCCCGGCATATCTTGAGCTCCTGCAGAGTCTCGGCGCCGACGCCGTCATCGTCGCAGATATGGGCGCGCTGGCCCTGGCGAGGAAATACGCGCCATCGCTTAAAATTCACGTCAGTACCCAGGCGGGTATCATGAATTCGGAGAGCGCCAACGTCTTTTATGATCTGGGCGCATCCCGCGTCATCCTCGCGCGCGAAATGACGCTGGGGAACATCGCAGTACTCAGGGAGAAAACGCCGCCGTCCCTTGAGCTGGAGGCCTTCGTCCACGGCAGCATGTGTGTCTCTTTTTCAGGCCGCTGCCTCTTGTCAAATTATCTGACAGGACGGGACGCCAACAGCGGCGAATGCGCCCAGCCATGCCGCTGGAAGTACCACCTGATCGAGGAAAAGCGACCGGGCGAACTGATGGAGATCACAGAGGACGGCGGGACCTTTATCATGAACTCCCGCGACCTGTGTATGATCGATCATCTGCCGGCGCTTAAAGCTGCCGGCGTCAGCAGCTTTAAAATCGAGGGGCGCATGAAGTCCGCATATTACGCCGCTGTTGTGACGAACGCGTACCGTCACGCGCTGGATGCGGCCGAGAAGGACGCGCCGGTGCCGCCCGCGTGGCGGAGTGAGGTTAATAAAGTCAGCCACAGGGCATACTCGACTGGCTTCTACTTCGATTCGGACGGACCGGGGCAGCACTATGACGACGCCATGTATTATTCCGACTGCAATGTCGCCGCCGTTGTCGAAAGCTGCGATGAAGAGGGCAACGCGGCTTTAACGCAGAGGAACAAGTTCAGCGTCGGCGATATGCTGGAGCTGCTGACACCAGATAATGAGCCGGTGTCGTTCGTCGCGTCGGGCATCAGCAACAGCGAGGGGCTCATAATCGAATCCACGCCGCACCCGATGATGGCATTCCGGATGAAGCTCCCCATGAAAGCGCCGAAATACTCGATTCTGAGGAAAATGAAACAGAAAGCAACATAGGTAGTGGTCTGGACCTGTTTATTTATGTTGACACAATTGGGTGTCATAATATATAATAAGTTTCCGCGCAAAGTAACTAAGGAGGTGCCTTAAATGCTCAGAACATATCAGCCAAAAAAGCGTCAGCGCTCCAAGGAGCACGGTTTCCGCAAGAGAATGTCAACGAAAAACGGCCGTAAGGTTCTCGCCCGCCGTCGTTCCAAGGGCAGAGAAAAGCTCTCTGCGTAATGGTTTGGAAAGAACAACAAAACTGATTTTTTAGGGCGGTTTAACCGCCCTATGGCTGTTTGACAAGGAGCGCGCCTGTGAGGTTTTCGAAATCCTTAAAAAACAACTTCGAGTTCAGGCGGCTTTATACAAAGGGAAAAAGCGTTGCCTCGCCCTATGCCGTCGTATATTGCCGGAAAAACGGGCGCCCCGTCAACAGGCTTGGGCTGACGGTCAGCACAAAAATCGGGAAAGCGGTCTGCCGGAACCGCGTCCGCCGCAGGTACAAGGAGATTTATAGAATCAACGAGGATAAATTTGTTTCCGGCTACGATATTGTCATTGTCGTGCGCTCGAAAAGCACGGGGGCACTTTATCGTGCGCTGGAAGCGGATTTTTTAAACCTGTGCAGAAGGCTCGGCATCTGCAATATTCAGAATATGAACAAATGAGGAAGTTACTTGTCGCGCTTGTCAAATACTACAGGAAAAACATATCGCCCTTAAAAAAGCCGAGCTGCCGGTTTGCGCCCACTTGTTCGGCGTACGCGCTGGAGGCGCTGGAGAAATACGGCGCCCTGAAGGGCACCTGGCTGGCGCTTAGAAGGCTTTTGAAATGCCACCCCTTTCATAAGGGCGGATACGACCCCGTACCTTAGACGGATGCTCTTTGAGCATCCTTTGGGTCGAAATTCAATGAATTTCGCCAAGGAAACAGTAGAAAACTCTGCATAGCAGATTGGAGAATGTATGTTTGATTTTATAACAAAACCGTTTGGCTGGCTCATGATGACCCTGTTTGAGTTTACCCAAAACTACGGTCTTGCTGTTATTCTTTTCGCCCTTGTCGTCAAGGGCATCCTGCTTCCGTTCCAGATGAAATCGAAGCGGAGCATGATGCGGACAAGCCGCCTGCAGCCTAAAATAAAGGAGCTTGAAAAGAAGCACGGGGCGAACAAGCAGAAATACAACGAGGAGGTCCAGAAGCTCTACAAGGAGGAAAAGATCAACCCCATGTCGGGCTGCCTCTGGTCCCTGCTTCCGTTCCCGATCATCATCGCTCTCTTCCAGGCCATCAGCAACCCCCTGACGATCATGATGAACATTCCGAAAAGCTTTTTGGCAGCGGGCGGAGAGATATTCAAACGTCTGCCCGAAACGCTGCAAACACCGGGGGCGTATCTGCAGATCAAGCAGGCGAAGCACATATCGGAGAACTTTGCGACGTTCCAGGGTATTCACGGCCTGAAGGCCATTGACTACAACTTCATCGGCGGCATGGATCTCGGCGCGGTGCCGGATTGGCAATTCTTCTGGAATCCGAACACAAACTGGAGCGACTCGTCCGTATGGCTGCCGGGTCTCCTGCTGTTCCTGCTCCCGATCGCGTCCGGCGTTCTGGCATATTTTTCCTCCAAGATCAGTACGCAGATGAATCCGGCGGCGGGCGGCCAGCAATCCTCGAATAAGATGATGCTCATGCTGATGCCGCTCATCTCAGTCCTGTTCGCGTTCAACATGCCGGGAGCTATCGGCGTTTATATCATCGCCAGCACAGCGTTCGCG
>CAZJCH010000051.1:0-6870 GCA_964544005.1 uncultured Papillibacter sp. | reverse complement strand
TATCATTCTCACGAAGCATTATACGCAAATTATGGATGCCGAAGACGCTGTTAAATTCGAACAGCAGCGGATAAAGGAAGCGGAGTTGGAAGCCAAGCGCCTTGAGACCGAACGCAGGAAGCTTGAAAACAAGACAGATGTCAATCCCAACACCTCCAAGAAGAAGCAGCAGAAAACCGAACGGCAGGAGCAGCTTGAAAAAGCGGTCGAATGGGAGAAGAAAAATATGAAGGCTCCCGCCGTACAAGCGGAAGACACGAGCCGTGTCGGCACACGCCGCTTCGCAAGGGGCAGGGCGTATGACCCGGACCGCTTCGCCCAAACAGAGGAAACGGCGCCGGGCGATCAGGACAATACCACTCGGGTACTGGCTGCCGTCGCGTCTGAGAAAGAGGAAGACCCTGCCGATGAACAGGATGAAGATGCCGGCATGATCGACGATACTGACGAGGAGCAGGACGCGGCTGATTCAACCGAGGAAAAATAGAGTTTACAAGGAGATGACCGGAATGTTGAAATCAATCGAGGTATCCGGAAAAAGCGAAGACGACGCCATCCAGTCGGCACTGGATCAGCTTGGCCTCCAACGGGACGAGGTCTCCGTTGAAATCGTCGAACGCGCCAAGGCGGGCTTCTTTGGACTCAAAAGCACGCCCGCGGTCGTCAGGGTGACCTACGAAAGCGATGTTTCCAATTCCGAACGCATTGAGGATTTTTTGACGGGTCTGTTTTTGCGTATGGGCGTTCGCGCCAAGCCCGAGATATCCGAGGGCGACGGCGTCGTATCCGTCAACCTGACGGGCGAGGACCCCGGCGTTCTCATCGGACGGCGCGGGGAGACGCTCGACGCCATACAGCACCTGACGAATTACGTCATTAACACCGGTGCCACCGGGCGCGTCCGTGTCAATATCGATGCGGAGAATTACAGGGAGCGGCGCAATGAAGCGCTTGAACGCCTCGCCGAAAAGGTCGCCTCCAAAGTAATCAAGTACAGAAGGAACATGACCCTTGAGCCGATGAACTCGTATGAGCGCCACATTATCCATACGGCATTGCAGGAAACCGATAACGTGACCACCTATTCCATCGGGACCGAGCCAAACCGCCGGATTGTCGTTGCTTATGAGCGAAAGAGCGCGGCAGGCGATCCAACGCCGAGCAGCAGGGAATGGCGCTGAGAAACAAAAACGGGGGGAGCAGCGAGCATGATTGATGAGAAAATAAGAGGAATTCTCGCCTCACAGTTTGAAATCGACATCAGTAAAATAAACGAGGATACGGACATCGTCGGCGACCTTGGTGCCGACTCCCTCGATCTCGTTGAAATGATTATGATGTTGGAGGAGGAATTCGGCATCGTCATCACGGACGAAGCTGTATACGGATATAAAACCGTCGGCGAAATAACGGCTTTCATAGAGAGCGCGCTCAATGAAAACGGTTGATAAAACAAGTCAATATCCGCAAAAGAACAGGCTGCGTTATGACGCAGCCTGTTTTCTTAATATATGTGTGTTATGTCTGCGTTACGGCAGGAGGCGTTTTGCGCCGTACCAAACGTTCGTATAGTACGTGCTGTCGAGCCTTGAAACGATAACGCCGACTTTTGCGGTTGACGCGTGCACAAATTGGTTTTCACCGATATAAATGCCGACGTGCGTCGTGCTGTACCCGCCGTTTGATGAGAAGAATACCAGGTCGCCTGCCACGAGCTCCGATTTTGAAATGCATTTACCATCCTTCGCGTATTGGCTTGTCGCCGTGCGGTTGACATTGTAGCCGAAGTTGCGGTAAACGTAGTAGACAAGTCCCGAGCAGTCAAAGCCGCTCGACGGCGATTCGGCGCCGTAAATGTAATCATAGCCGACATACTGCAGCGCGAAGTTCACAACCTGCTGACGGAGCGTGATCTCTTCGGCAGACATTGGCACCGCGTTGGAACCCGCCGTGTCCGACGCACCCGCCACGGCCGGTGCGGTGAAGGCTTCATCTGCGATGATTGTAACAAAGTCGGAGCGCATATAGCCGGTATTGCCGCCGTACTTCAGCTTGTACCAGCCGTTGTTGATGCCGATAATCCTGACAATCGTGTCGGAATTGCTGCTGCCCAAAAGACTTGAAGAGGTTGACGGGGCACTGCGGAACAAAACGTCGTCTGCTAAAACCTTACCGGTCGCGTTAAAATTCTCGGCTGTGAGCACATTCGTCAGGTACATGGCGGCGACGTAGCCCTCGGTGCCGTGATAATTGATGCGATACCATTCACTGTTAGTCTTTTCAAGAATAACGACGATTTCGTTGTCGCCGATCGTTGCCGTGATGGAACCCGACGTATCCGGACTTGAGCGGACATTAAGAGTCGTCGCTCGGACGGTTGCCGCTCCGTACGCAATATTGGCTGCCGAAGCTTCTATGTAAAGCACAGGTGTGATGAAAGTCAGTATCAACAGTAAAATTAACAGCTTCCGCACATATCTCAAGTGTCTTACTCCCTTCGCTCTGTCTATTTTGAGCTCAGCGCCCGGTCGAGCCAGACAGCCGCGACGTCGATCGCCGCGTACAGGCTGGTCTTTTCGCTTTTTTTAACAACCCTGTCACGTGATTTCAGATTTGGGTCGGTCAGCTGAAGCTGGACGACGACTTTCGTGGCGACGTCCATATCCTTGACTTTCTTCGTTTCAGTGATCTGGAGCATGATGATATATCTATCCGACATACTGCCGTAATATATGAGGTTATCCTTCCGTCTCAGAGGGTGGCCTTTGTATTCAAGTGCGGTGCTCGTTTCGGTAACGGATGTTGACATATTTTTCCCCTTATACTCATTGGTCATATTGTAACGAAATTGTAACACATTGTTTCCCGGCTGTCAACAGAAAAGTGGCATAAACGGTCAAAACATACAATTATTTTACCGCATTCAGGTTAATTAAATACGTAATTAACAAAAATACCTAAAAATGACAATTAATCTAAATAAGGTAAAAAAACAAACAGCCGAACACATGATATTGTGCCGGCTGTCTGATCTATTACACTATTGCCTCTATTTTTCGAGATAAAACTTGACAAGCTCCTGCAGGAGCTCGTCCCTGTCAAGCCGGCAGATCAGGCTGCGGGCGTTGTTATAGTTCGTAATATATGTCGGGTCTTCCGACAGAATATACCCGACGATCTGGTTGACCGGGTTGTATCCCTTCAGACGCAGTGATTCATAAACCGAGGAAAGAATCTCACGGGTCTCGGTTCTGCTCGATACGACATCAAATTTTCTGGTATAACCATCCACCTGTAAGCCCTCCTCATTTATATTCTATATGAAACCAGTCCGCAATATGAATGATGCCTTAAGATAATTGCGACAATAACATCATTATTATAACAAATTATAGTAATGTGTAAAGCCGATTAATGTTACATTTCCATGACAAATGCGTTATTTGTTCGCAATTGCGCGGGTGTTAATCCATGAGCTCCTTGCTGAAGGCCTCCGGCAGCAGTGCTGTAAGAGGATAGCTGACATATCGTCCGTCGGCACGGGCGCAGAGGATCTCAATGTCCGGTGAAAACTCCCAGAGCACCTGGCGGCATGTACCGCACGGAAAGCAGTAGCCGCCGGACTCGGCGTAAATGGCTATACGCTTGAAGCTCCGGTGGCCGGCGCTGACGGCGCCGGCGACGGCCGACCGCTCGGCGCATAACGTACATTCAAGGGCGGCGTTTTCTATTTTGCTTCCCGTGAAAATGGTGCCGTCTTCACATTCAAGCGCGGCCCCAACGGGAAAGCGGGAGTAAGGTGCATACGAGTTCTGCATGGCTTGTGTGGCCTGTTCGATAAGTTTTCTGTCCGTCATGATTGCCTCCTGCCGGATTAATTCCTATTATTTACATTTATTACAAGAAATATTTGATGCCGCTTTCGAATATCGGCTGGTGCTTCTCGCCGCGGATGTTTTTCGCCACATAAGGACCCCTCCGCTCGGTGTGGCACATCTTGCCGAAGACCCGGCCGTCGGGGCTCGCAATGCCTTCAATGGCCAGCACGGAGCCGTTCGGGTTGACGAGAATATCCTGGGACACGTCGCCCGCCGCTGTGCAGTATTGCGTGGTGATCTGTCCGCTCCTGATCATTGACTGCAGGATATCATCCGCCGCCACAAAGCGGCCTTCGCCGTGAGATATGGGGATGGCGTGCACATCGCCCGTATTGCAAAGACTCAGCCAGGGCGAATTGACGGAGGCAACACGCGTGTACACATATTTTGCCTGATGGCGGCCAATCAGATTGAAAGTCAGTGTCGGACTGCTTGGTTCCGCCGGTCGGATTTCGCCGTACGGCACAAGGCCCAGCTTGACAAGCGCCTGGAAACCGTTGCAGATACCGAGCATGAGTCCGCCGCGATGAAAGAGAAGCTCATGTACAGCGTCGGAAATGCGCGGATTGCGGAAGAAGGCTGTGATGAATTTAGCCGAGCCGTCCGGCTCGTCCCCTCCCGAAAAGCCGCCGGGGATGATGACGATCTGGCTTTCGCGTATCACCGCTTCAACGGCTGCAACCGATTCCTCCAGCAGCGACGGCGTGAGGTTTTTAATAAGGTTTATATCCGGCACGCCGCCGGCATTTTTTACGGCGCGCGCCGTGTCGAGCTCGCAGTTTGTCCCGGGGAACGCTGTGATAACAGCGCGTGGCTTTGCAAACCGGCTGCCGGCAACGAGGATCGGGCGCGTATGATACGAAATCCGTTCGGCGCTGCCGGGGCTGTCCGCGTTGGTGGGAAAAATGTTCTCGAGGCAGCTTTCCCAAAGCGTTTCAAGCTCCTTCAGGCCAACTTTTTCGTGACCGTACGTTATTTCGGGGTTGGCCGTCACGTGTCCAAGCAGACAGGCGCTGGGTACGTCCACCGCGACTTCGGCGATAATCGAGCCGGAAGGCGTATCAAAGAGCAAGCCCATTTCGATATTCTCGCCGATAACGGCGCCCAGGCGGTTGCCCAGCGCCATTTTAAAGAGCCCTTCGGCGGCGCCGCCCTCCGTTACCGCCCACGCGGAGACAATAATGCCCGATTCGATCAATGCGCGGATATGCCCCCACGTCTTCTTTGTTTCGGACAACGAGCCGCCCGCTGTAAAGAGGACGATTGAATTGCCCGGCTTTTTGAATTCCGGGGAAATGACAAAGCGGGCGTCATTCGGCGCGATTGCAAACGATATGAGCGACGGCGGGACGTCCAGCTCGTTGAAGGAGCCGGACATACTGTCCTTGCCGCCGATGGCGGCCAGCTCCAGTCCCAGCTGGGCCTCCAGCGCGCCCAGAAGCGCCGACAGCGGCTTCCCCCAACGCAGGGGTTCACGGCGCAAACGCTCGAAGTATTCCTGGAAGGAGAGATACGCCTCTTTCGGGTCGCATCCGGCAGCCACGAGCTTGGCGACCGAGGTGATAACGGCGTGCTTTGCGCCCTCGTAAGGATTGACGGAGGATAAATACGGATCAAAGCCGAAGGCCATGACGGAGCAAGTCGTTGTGGTGCCGTTCTGCACGGGCAGAAGCGCCGCCATGACCTGCGCCGGGGTTTGCTGTGTCATACCGCCGAAGGGCTGCAGCACGCTTCCCGCGCCGATGGAGCTGTCAAACCGCTCCACAAGCCCACGCTGCGAGCAAAAGCGCAGGTCGCCGGCGAGGGCCCGGAGCCTGTCGGCAAAAGAGCCTGTTTTGTTCCGGTTATACTGATTGTCCATCTTCGGAACCTTCGCGCCGGCGCGCTTTTCCGCGCCGTTGGACGAGAGAAAATCCCTGTGAAGGTCGGCGGCGACAGTATCCTTATAACGCATGACCATACGCGGTGTTTCTGTGATTTCAGCAACGACATACGCTTCAAGATTCTCGCCGCAAGCCTTATTTATAAAGGCATCGACATTTTCCGGCGCGACGACGACCGCCATACGCTCCTGCGATTCGGAAATGGCCAGCTCCGTCGCATCCAGGCCCTCGTATTTCTTCCTGACAAGGGAGAGGTCGATACAGAGCCCGTCAGCCAGCTCGCCGATGGCGACAGAAACGCCGCCCGCGCCGAAATCGTTGCATCGCTTGATCATTTTTGTGACGTCGGGATCAAGGAAAAGACGCTGGATCTTACGCTCCTCGGGTGCGTTGCCCTTCTGCACCTCCGATGCCATTGTCACAAGCGACGCAGCGTTATGCGTTTTGGATGAGCCTGTCGCGCCGCCGATGCCGTCCCGTCCCGTCCGACCGCCCAGGAGGATCACCTTATCTCCCGGCGACGGCGTGAGCCGGACGACGTTTTCCGCTTTGACGGCGCCCACCACGGCGCCGATCTCCATGCGCTTGGCGACATAGCCGGGGTGGTAGATTTCATGGACGAGCCCCGTCGCGAGGCCAATCTGGTTGCCGTAGGACGAATAGCCCTGCGCAGCCGTCACCGTCAGCTTCCGCTGCGGGAGCTTGCCGGGAAGCGTTTCATGGAGCGGGACGCGCGGGTCGCCTGCGCCCGTCACGCGCATGGCCTGATAGACATAGGCCCTGCCCGACAAGGGGTCCCGGATGGCGCCGCCGATACACGTCGCGGCGCCGCCGTATGGCTCGATCTCGGTGGGGTGGTTGTGCGTCTCGTTTTTAAACAGAAGGAGCCAGTCTTCCGATTGATTGTTGACATTGGCGTTTACATGGATGGAGCAGGCGTTGACCTCCTCTGAAATATCGATATTTTTCAACAGGCCGCGCTTGCGCAGCACCTTTGCTGCGATCGTCGCGATATCCATCAGCGTCTGGGGGCGGTGCTCGGCCTCCGCGCCGTAAACCTCACGGCGGGCGTCCAGATACATTCGGTACGAGTTTCCGACAGCCTCATC